>JAFOMI010000046.1 GCA_017418945.1 Bacilli bacterium | reverse complement strand
AATGGGGCGGAATATGGGGATCGAACCCATGCATACCGGAGCCACAATCCGGCGTGTTAACCACTTCACCAACTCCGCCATAACACAATGCATACATAATATACCATATTATTTGACAAATAACAAGACTATTTTTTTTAATTTATATTAACTTTTGTCAAATTAGATGATAAAATATACGTAATAGGTGAAGTGGTATGAAGTTAAATTCTAAAACAAAAATTGAAAAATTATTTAAAGATAAGGATAATAATTGGAATAAAGCACTAGAATTCATAGTATATATAATATTTATGTTTTTAATTTATTCTATTGGTGGATGGATATGGGAATTGTTATATGATTTTCTAAAACATGGTGTAGTAGCAAATCATGGAGTATTACAAGGACCATGGCTTCCAATTTATGGATTTGGTGGAGTATTCTTATATATAATATTAAATAGATATAAAAAGAATTGGATAATAGTATTTATGGGTTCTTTTGTATTTTGTACAATTATAGAATACTTAACAGCAGTATATTTAGAAACATATAAACATCATAAATGGTGGAGTTATTCTAGTATGCCTTTTAATATAGATGGAAGAATATGCTTATTAGGTTCTATATTCTTTGGTATAAGTGGATTAGTTGGAATATATGTATTTGCTCCTAGAATTAAAGAATTAATAAAAAAACTTGATTTTAAAAAAATAGCTATTATTTCATTAACAGTATTTTGTGTATTTGTAATAGATTTTATTTATTCAGGAAAGCATCCTAATATAGTACAAAAATATAAAATTATTGATACTTCAATAATTGGAGAAAATAAATTATTTAAGAGATAAAAAAAGTAGAAACATAAGTTTCTACTTTTTATTTTAATTTAATTATTGTATACATAATAACCATTCCAATAATAATAGCTATTATACTAAGAATAACTGCACTTGCATTTCCTTTTTCATTTAATCCATCTTCGATTTCATCAGGCATAACTTCTTTTACTGATTTATCTTCAAATACAGTTGGTTTTAATTCAACATCTTCTTCAATAGCAGTTTCTTTAACTGGTTCAATTGGAGTTGAATTAAAAATAGTATCAGATAATCTATTAGTATTATATTCAACTGGAGTTACATCTGGTTTAATTTCATCAGCTATATCTTCATCTTCAGAGAATTCTTCTTCAATAATACTATTTTCTCTTTCTTTAGCTTCTTTTTCTTTTAAATAATTATCATACTTTTCTTGCATTTGTCTACTAAAAGTATCTAATTCCTTTTCAATAATTTCAAATGGCTTACTTAAATCATCATCATTATACTTTTTTAAGAAATTAATATATTCTTCTTGTGTAATAATTGGATTATTCTTCGCACATTCATTTAGTCTATTTATAATCTCTCTTCTTCTTGTTTCCTTTAAATCAGACTTGTATTTTTCAAATAAAGCCTTTTTTTGATCTTCAGTATAACTTGGATTATTTAATATGTTCATAACGTCATTGTTGTTATAATCAAAACTTCCTATCATACAAATCTTCTCCTATCTTATATATACATTATAAAAAAAAACGTTGTATTTGTAAAGGTTTTTTCTTATTTTATAATAGTTTTTGGTATTTTTTATCGAAAAAAAAGAGATTTTTAATCTCTTAAAAATTAAACATTAGAATTGATGGATTAATTAATAATAATAATCCGATTAATAGAATTATAATTCCTGCGATTAAATGTGAGTATTTATTATATTTAGTTGATATACCTGTTACTTTATGAGTAATCATTGCAATTGTAAAAATCACTATATCATCAATTAGGAAGAAGAATATATAAATAAACATATATAAAGCATAACTTCCAATATTTAAATTATTCATCGCAAGTATTTGAGTAAATAGTAATGGAATAGAAACAGAACACATTAATTCAATAATATTAACAGATGCTGCTAAAATAATAATTCCTATAATTGCAACAATTAAACTTTTTTCATTCATAATATTAGTTATTCTATTAATTATTTCTTTTCTATTCTTTTTATCAACTACATCACAGCCATCTTCTTTTTTAGTAGATTCATAATATTTCTTTAAATTAATAAAGCCTATTATAAATGAAACTAGCGCAACTAATATTCTTATTAATTCTGCTTTACTAATAAACATTGCTAAATTAAGCCATGTTAACATAAACATTAAATATACTAATCCAGAAGTAATAATAAATGTAAGACCTAGAATCCACATTTTTTTTCTATCTTTAGTATTAATAAGCATAGTTATTAAGAATAATAGTATCCACATAGCACATGGATTAAATCCATCTATAAAACCCAATACTACTGATAAAAGCGGTAATGACACTTCATTAGATTTAACTTTTCCAAATACTGGCAAATAAAAATATTCTTCTTTCTTTGTTTTTTTCTTTATTTTATTAATCTTAGTTTCTTTTGTTTTGTTTTTCTTATTTAATTCATCTATAACATCATATTTCTTTTTAGAACTTCTATATTCTTTAATAGTATCTTCTATTTGGTAATTTGTAACATCTTCCATATATCCTACTACTACATCTTTTCCAATTATTAAATATGGAACACCATTCGCATGATTATTTAATTTATCTTGTACTTTTTTAAATAATTCTTGATTATCTTTACTATGCCAAACTTCATATTTAACTAATTTAATATCCTTATTATTCTCTAAATAACTTTCAAAGAATTTTTCTTCATCTGCGCAGTGAGGACAACCATCACCATAAAATAAATATATTTTTAATGATTCTGCCTTTATATTTAAAGGAAATATAACCATTAATAATAAGAATAATACTATATATTTAATCTTCTTCATACTTCTTAATTACTCCTTCTATATCCTTAAATCTTTTTTCTCCAATTAATCTATCTACTTCTTTATCATCTTTTATAAAAATTAATTCTGGAAGTATAGTTCCAATATTTAATTCTTTTACTTTTTCTTCATCAAAATCATAATCATATTCAATTACTTCAATATTATAAGATTCTTTTATTTTATTTAATTCATTATTAGTTATTAAGCATGCTGGACACCATAACGCTCCAACTTTTATAATTTTCATATTATCACCACATGTTATATTATAACACGTCTAATCTGTTTTATGGAATAAAAAGTTTTTGTCCTATACTTAATAATGTCGTCTTCAAATTATTTTCTTTTATTATATCATTCACAGTAGTATTAAATTTTTTAGAAATACTATATAAACTATCACCTTTTTGAACTATATAAGTTTTTTTATTTGGTTTAATATTTAAAACCTGACCAATACTTAGTAAATTAGAACTAAGATTATTTAAACTCTTTAATTCATTAACACTGATATTAAATTTTCTAGAAATAGAATATAATGTATCACCTTTTTGAACTATATAGGTATCTAAATTATTAGATGGTATTTTTAAAACATCTCCAATATTAAGTAAAGTACTTTTTAAATTATTCTCTTTCATTAAATTATCTACAGTAATGTTATATTTTTTTGCAATTGAATATAAACTATCGCCTTTTTTTACTATATAAATATCATTTGATTCAAAAGTATATGGAACACCTAATTGAGTTGCTAAAGATTTGATTATAGATTCAGCATATTTAATATAGTCATTTTTTAATAAATTTGCATCATTTACGTCATTTACATAGCCATAATTAACAATAATTGTTTCTACATTACCAGTTCTTTTTAAAAGTTCATCATAATCAAGACTTGTATCATTTTCATCTCTTCTTTGATATACTTTATTTACTGTTAAACCTTTTTCTTTAAATGAATTCTCTATTTTATTTGGAAGTGAATTTGAGTTTTTTAAAGAATAAACTATTTCTATTCCATTTTCATCGCCAAAATTAAGTCTATTAGAAAGTGCAATTACATTTCTATTACCACTTAAATCTTTTATTAAATCTCCTCTTTGATTAATATTTAAATTAGTATCTGAATCTCTTGTTAAAAATGTTTCTATTCCTAGACTATTTAATCTATCACTTATATATTTACTTATCATTAAATTAAAGTCTTTTTCTATAATACCATTAGAAGTATAACCTAAGTCATCTCCTCCTCTAAAGGCATCTATAATTATCATATTTATCACCATTATATTATATGTATAAATATTTTAAACGTTAAAAAAAATCGGTTTCCCGATTATTATTCATTTTGGTGACCTGTAAGGGACTTGAACCCTTGAATGTTGCCTTGAGAGGGCAATGTGTTAACCGCTTCACCAACAGGCCATAAAATAGACTTTAAGTCTATTTTTCTTTTGTAAAGAATACCATTACTACTACTGTAATAATTGCGATTGCTGAAACAATTATTATTGGAATTAATGGAGATGTTGATGCTTTTTTCTTTTCATCAGTTTTTTCAATTACACTCTTAACTATATCTTTATATGAATCATTTTCATATGCTGATTTAATAGTTTCTTTTAATTCAGTATCCATTGATGATGCATAACCACTATAGTATTTATCACCAATAACTATAAAAGGAACACCAGATGCTTCTGTATTAAGTTTTTTAGCAACTTCTCCCATTAATTTAGCATTATCTTCGTTATACCAAACTTCATATTTTACTAAATTATAATATTTTGAATATTCTTCATCTTTAGCAAGTGAATCGAAAAATGATTCAGCTTCTTTACAATGAGGGCATCCTTCTCCTCTAAATAAATAAACATTTACTTTATTATTTGTATCAGTACTAACTTCTTCTGCATTAATAGTAAAAGGAACCATTAATAATAAAGATAATACCATTATTTTAAATACTCTTTTCATAATAACCTTCTTTCTACATAATTATAACACAAATTATAAATCATTCAACTATAATATTTCCTGTTATATTTGTTAATTTTAAAATATTATTTTCCCCTGTACATTTTTTCTTATTTAATCTATTATCTCCAGATTGATTCTTAACTTTATAGAAACAATTTGATTTTTTATCCACAGTAATATTTATATCACCCGCAGTTGTTTCTATAAAAGAATTTGAATCAACATAAAATAAATCTATCTTTATATCTCCTGTTATTGTTGTTATATTAGTATTTCCTCTTAAATAATCTATATTTATATTTCCAGTAGAACTATTAAAAACTATATTTCTAACTTTATCTATAAATACACTTCCTGAAACATTATCCATAGTTAAATCATTTATATTAGTTATAGTAACATTTCCAGAATTATTATTAACATATAATTCATTACTAATATTACTTATTTTAGTATTAGAAAATCCATTAATTATATTTATCTTATTTTTATAAGAACTTGGTATTAATATTTCATAATTAGTTTTAATAAAATAACTTGATTGTTTTTCTTTAATTTTTAAATGTTTTTTTGTTTCTTTAATATTAATTAATAAACTATCTGTTTTACCACTTTGCTTAATAATTAATTTATCTTTATCTGTTGAAAAATAATTAACTTTAGCATTTTTAAAATCAAAACTTATTTCTTCAAATTTATTAATATCATAATTCTTAGTTATTACTCTAGTCTTATTTATATCTACTTTTACCATTTTTAATTCTTTATATAAAAATAGAACTAATACTATTAAAGACGTAATTAATATTAGAGATATAATTATTAATATTTTCATTAAATTACTTTTATTTTTCATATCTTACTCCTAGATTAATGTTATCAAATGAAATTAAAAAAATCAAGAAATTACTTACTTGATTCTTTTTTATTTTTTAATTGAATTAATTCTAATATTTCTAAATTTGTTCTTTCTTCTACTATGAAATTAGTTAATATATCTTTTATATATTTATCTTCTATTTCGTTAAGAGCTTTAGTATATAGAATTATTTTTTCTTTTGTTAATCTTATATTAATTTCTATTAATTTAGTTTTATCTACTAAATAGAAGGCATTTTCTACTTTAAAATCTATGTGATCTGGAGTTCCTCCAAGTAAATAAATAATCCTACCAAGTATTTCAAAATGTATAAGACTATCTTTAGACAATTTATTCATATTTTTAGAAAAATAACTATCTTTTGTAGAAAATAAATAACTTTCATATTTGTATAATAAAAACATAGTTAAATCACTAAATTTAGAGGTATATATATTTTTTATAATTTCTGCATTCTTTTTATTTTTTTCCTCTACTTTAATTTCCATATTACTCACCTAATGAATAATATGAATTAATTCTTTTATTATTCTATTTCTTTTAATTTTTCATAAATCTTAACCATCGCATATGTATCTAATTCACAATATTTTAATAAAGATTTTCTAATCTTTTTTCTTTCTTCTTCAGAATAACTTCCTAGTTTTTTAAATGTATCCATTGCTTCAGATCCATTATGTACTAATTCTAGATTATGATAATCAAGTGATGGATCATCTTTAAATAACGCTGGTAAAACATATTTTATAGAATATGAACCATCCATTTCTTTAACATAATAATCTCTAGATTTAAATGGAACCATCAAATCTTTAATATTATTATATATTTTTAATAAGTCTTCACTTAAATCTTCATACAATTCTGCCAAATTTTTAATAACACTTTTTTCAAAAGACATATTATACGCAAGTACACATACATTATTTGGTATATCTTTTACTAATTGCTCCGCTAGTGATCTTCTTGGGTCAATATCTTCTTTACTTAAGAATTCTTTATGCTTTAAATTATTATCTTTGTCATAATAATGAAGTGAATATTGAAAAGGAACTTTTCCGTATACACTTTGACCTTCATATTTAGGAATAGCATCTTGATATGTTTCAAAATCTAAAAAGTATATAGGATCTTTTAGTGTATCTAAAAACTCTTTAATCTTCTCTTTATTAATTTTTGGTTTTTTATTATTTAATCTAAAATCTATTTGTTCTAGATATTTTTCATTAATATCTTCTTTTAATAATTCATCAAAACTAATAATACCTTTTTTATATAATTCTATTTTTTTATTAATAGTCATTCCTCTGACTTCAAATACATTATTTTCTTTTATATGTCTAGAGCAATATTTAAAAAATGGACAATCATATGGTTTAAAACAGTGCAAATCAATATCTTCATCTATTTCTATTTCACTATCTAGTATTTCGTTAATCTCTTTTACATTCTCTTCTATTTCTTTTTCCTTTATAATAGATAAATCAGTTATATCTTCAATAACGAACAAATTACTTAAATCAAGTTTTCCTTTTAATACATAATTAGAATTTAAATGCATTATATTTACTGATTTAACATTAAACCCTAATTTTCTTAATATGTATGCTTGAAAAGATGCATCATCTTTATAAATATCTTTTACTTCAGTAGAACTTTTTACTTCATATATTGAAACACCATTATCATCTATTTTTAGTATATCTATACTAGAAAATAGATTATCAAATTTAAATGAAGCTTCACAAATAATAGACTTTTTTTGTTTCAAATACTTCTTTGTTTCCATTATCATATTTATTAAAACTTCATTATATTTTACTAATGAATAATTACCAAAATATGATCTTGCTAAATCACCTACTTCGTTACCATTTTCCATAACACTATCATTTTTTGTTTCTACATATTCTTCTTTTTTATATTTATTTAACCATATCATTTTTTTACATTGTACATAATTACAATATAATGATTTTGAAATATTACTCATAGTATCACCTGTATTAATTTTAACACTTAAATCATATTTTTCGACATTTTTTTATTTTTATATAATATTTTTAAATATTATATGATATAATTTTTGTAGATAGGAGGTATTTATGTATTACAATGATTATGGCTATGATTATGGATATAATGTAGCTAATGGAATTCTTGGTGGAATATTTATTTTCTACTATTTATTTGCTTTAGCTTTTGCAGTTGTTGAAATAATCGGATTATGGAAAGTATTTGAAAAGGCAGGAAGAAAAGGTTGGGAATCTTTAATTCCGTTCTATAACATGTATGTATTATTTGAAATTTCTGGATATCCAGGATTATACATTTTATTCTTATTAATACCATGTGTTGGACCTATTATTTTATTTGTATTTGAAATATTAGCATATATTTCATTATCAAAGAAATTTAATAAGTCTTCAGCTTTCCCATTATTATTAATCTTTGTTTCAGCAGTAGGATTCTGTATTTTAGGATTTGGTAATGACGAATATGATCCAACTCTTGGAGAACAAAAAAATTCTCAACCAGCAAAAAATACTGAAACTGAAACAAAAGTTAAATCAGGAAAATTTTGTGGAAACTGTGGAACAAAAGTAAGCGCTAATGCTAATGTTTGTTCAAATTGTGGAAATAAATTAAAATAATAAAAAAGACTCATAGAAATATGAGCTTTTTTATTTTAAATAATTATTCTTTTTTTTAAAAAGATGTAATATAATTAAAATAGAAAGAGTGGTAATATGACATATACAATTATTAGTATCATTATAATTTCTATAATAGGTACTATATCTCATTTTTTATATGATATAAGTAATCATAATAAGTTTATTGGTTTATTTAGTGCTGTTAATGAAAGTACATGGGAACATATTAAAATTGCACTTACGCCTACATTTTTTTGGTGCATAATTGATGGGATTTTATTTGGTCAAAACCCAAATTACTTTTTAGCAAAACTAACTAGTTTAGTAATTATTATTGTACTTATGCCTTTATTATTTTATGGTTATCAATTAATTACTAAAAAAGATGTTGTCTTATTTGATATATTAATATTTTATATAGTAATAATATCAAGTCAATTAGGATTTTATTTTATAATTAATATGTCTCCTATAAAGTATATTTATAATTATTTATCTTGTTTATTTATATTCTTAATATTTAGTGGTTATTTAATTCATACCACTATGCCTGCAAAAAGTTTTTTATTCAAAGATCCAATAACAAAAAAATATGGGTTTAAAGGTCATGTTGAATATAATAAAGACACTAACAAACGTTAGTGTCTTTTTATTAATATCAATTTTTTCTTTTGTTTATTTTTATTTAATCTATATGATTTAATTACCGAAGGATACATTCTATCAATTGAATAATTATTCTTTTTAATATCTCCCATATTCATATCTTTTAAAGAATAAGCCAAATCATAATTATATATTTTTTCATCATCAATAAATTGATTCCAAGAATGTTTAACACCATTCTTATTTCCTTCTGCTACTGTACAATTAACTTTAATTAAAGAATTGTTAGAAACTAAAGCTAATAGATTTGATCTTCCAATATTTAATCCTTTTCTATTTTCATATACTTTTAATGGATTTTCAGCCCACAAAGAATTCATATTCACACCAGTACCTTCTTTATTTAAACTATCAAAAGAATATGGAAAATTAATTCTAATATATTCATATAAAAAATTCATCTTTTCTTTTGGTTTTAAATTATTAAAGTTAGGACATTTTTTTAATAATTCATCTTTAAAAGAAATAATCATTATTTCTTGATCTAAGAACTTATCTCTACTATTATCTGTTAAAGAAACTATTAATCTCTTTTTATCTTTAATATTTAAATTATGTGCCCATGCAGTAAATTCTGTTTGTCTATTATTAGAATCAAAACCACTTATTTTTACATATTTTGGTATTGAAGATAAATTAATTTTACTATCATTATCAAGGCCTCTTATAATACCATCTTTCTTATTATCATAATTATTATCTATTAAATCTAAAACAACTCTACCCTTATAATTACATTTTTTTAAAATATATATTAATCTATTAATTACATTTACTGAATATATATTTCCAATATTTATTAAATGATAATCATATTTTTTTAATATCTTAACAATATCTGTAAAATCGGATTCAATGTTTTTATGAAGCCATACATTAATCATATTTAAATTTGAATAGCAAGTCATATTTTTATATTCTTCTTTTATTGTATCATTTTTAGGTAAATATTTTCTCATCATAAAACCTCCTAAAATTAAAGCGCAAACATAATATATCACAATTATATAAAATAGTAAACAAAGTACACTAAAATATGATAAAATGCAATAGGAATATAATTTCTCAGTTTCTGTCCTGGAATAATATAACCCATTATTATAGAATTATTTGTGAAGGAGGGATAAAAATGGATTATTTCAAAATAGGTAATTTTATTACTGAATGTAGAAAAGAAAAAAATTTAACACAAGAAGAATTAGCGGAAAAATTAGGAGTATCTTCTAAATCTATTAGTAGATGGGAAAATGGTACAACTAGACCTGATTATTCTAAATTAAAAGAATTATGTAAAGAACTAGATATAAATGTAAATGAATTTTTATCTGGAGAAAGAATTGAGGAGAGAAATTATATGAAAAAGGCAGAAGAAAATTTTATTAATTTAAAGAAAAACGTAGATAAAACATTAAAAATACTTAAATTTATTAGATTAATTTCTATAATAATTATTATTGGAGCTTTAGCTGTTAATGTATATTTTAACGTAACAAACGTTAAAAACTTTGATAAAGCAACTACAATTTTAGTAACTAATATATTACTTTATATAAATATATTTTGTGGTTCTATCGCAACTATATTAGCATATAAAATAGACTAAAAAAAATTACTTATATTTAAGTAATTTTTTTCTTTTTTTACGTCTATTTTTTATTTCTACTCTTATTGACTTTTCTAAATCATTTATTTTTGTATCAATATATTTTTTCTTTTTATCAGCATTTTCATTAAAAAAAGAATATATTTGTATCACAAATAAATATAATGAACTTATTTCAAAAAGGTTTAATAAAATATCTAGTTCTTTATCATCAATAGAATCATTAATTAATCCTTTTGGTTCATCTTCTATTTTAGGATCATTTATTTTACTATTTAATGCTTCTTTTATAGCAAGGTTAATATCTTTATCATCTATATATTTTAAAATTGATTCTAACTCTATTAAATCACTAACACTATATTTATTTAATAATGTTCTAAAATCATCTTCATCCATTTCAAATTCATCTATTTTAATAATGCTCATTCCCATCACCCAATTACATTATAACACTGATAAGTTAACTTTGTTTTTTTAATTACAAAAAAATTAAAAAGTTATTGAAAAAAAGATTTTATGATTTGCTTTTTTTACAATAATATTTATTACTAGTTTCTTTAAAAATTATTCTTGCATACTCTTTATAATATATAAAAAAATTAGTAAACTTCTAAAATGTAATTATTCGTGAAATAATATTCAAGCAAAAGAATTCTAAAAATATATGTTACAATTATTAATTGGAGATAATAATATGATTAAAGAATTAACAAATGATCCTTTCTATATAGTATATAAAAAGTATAATAGATGTGTATTAGATTATTTATAATAAAAAGTGATTTAGGTCATAAAGATGTTCTATTATATGCAATGAATAAAATAAAAGATAAAAATAATAATATAACCATAGATAAAGATAAGATGAAATATAATGAAATTATTCCAAAGGATTTTTTTAAAATTGCCAATTAACTATGAAAAAGAAAGGTATAACTTAGGTGATGAATACAAAAGACCATATTGGTATTTATTTTTGGATCCACCTCATACTACAAAATATAAAATAGATGATTTCATAGAAATAAATAATCTATTATTT
>JAFOMI010000045.1 GCA_017418945.1 Bacilli bacterium | reverse complement strand
CAAAAATATATTATTAATCAAATTGAAGAGTGAAAAAATATTTCATATGAAAAATGAAAAGTAGCGTCATTAGGATTAGCAGGAAATTATGATGGTGGAATTTATACTCCAAATCTTCACAATATAAGAAAGTTTAATATTAAAGAAACATTTAATGGAATTATTTTAATTGGGATAGACTGGGGAGATAGTACTGTTAAGAATGGTGGAGATACTGCTATAGAAGTTTGTATCTTTAATCCTTATTTATTTACTTGTGATGTTATAGATGAATTATATTTAAATAACTATGAATTGCAACAAGATAGCACTTATTTAATTAATAAATGTGTTGAGTTTTGTAGTAAGTTTTTAACTTATAATACTGGTGGAATTGATATTTATGTTGATAATGCTAGTTTTAGTGGATTTTTTCAATTATTTCAAGATGAAGCAGATAAGAAAAAATACTATGGATTAAACTTTAAGCCAATAACTAGTGGCATGAAAAATATGGTACCAATACAAGAAAGAATTGATATTGTTAACTATATGATTAATAAACAATTATTAGCAGTAAATAATAAGTGTAAATATTTATGAGAAAGTTTAAATAATTGTTATTATGAACCAGTTAATAAGTGAAAAGAAGATTTAGAATTAAAAAGATCACATGATTATACACATGCAATTAATGCATTAGAATATGCAATTTTAAGTTATATCCCAGAAATAGCAGAAAAGGAGAAATATAAATGATTATTAAAATCTTAGATTTAGTTAAAGAAAAGTTTTATAGAAAAGTAATAAGTAGAAAGTTATTTAAACAATTAGAATATGGAGACATAATTTTATATAGATTTAATAAAGTAGGTATTATTAATAAACTAGATATAAATAATAAAATAATAATATTAATAAATAATAATAAATAATATAACTATTAATAATTAATAATAGAGAGATATATATGAAATTAAATATAAATAATATTAATAATATAAATAATACTAATAATAGTAACTATATTAATAATAATAATATTAATTATAAATTATATTATAATGAGAGTAATTTATTAAAGTCTGTAGATAATTTTCAAATGCACTTTATAGAACAACTAGCAAGAAGAAAAAGAGATTTACTTTATACATCATTTGAATTTGTTAGTGATACTCCAGAGTTAATAGAATTGTTTAATAAGATCCAAGAAGATAATGATTTACTTTATTTTCTAAAAGCCAATGAAATTCAATTAGTAAAGTTTGGAACATGTTTTATTAAGTTTGAAATTACTAAGTTTGAAAATGAAACAAAGATATTATTATTAACTGCTATACCATCAACATTTAATAGTGTTGCTAAAATCAATAACAACTTTAAATTAGAATTTCAAGGAGTTGGGCTATTTGAATACACTGCTACAATTACTGGATCTAGTTTAATGTGTATTCAAAACTTTACTAAAGACGAATGAGTAAATATACCATGATTTAATAATGCTGTTGGTAATGTAATGTTTAATGAATTCTTTAGTTTTAAAACGCCTGATTATTTACTAGATTATAATAAATACTTTAAAGTAAGAAATGCAACAAATGGACAATTACCAATTACTCAATTAGTTAACATGGAATTACCAGTTTATCATTGCTATACAGATGCAGAACTAGCAGAAGCAAAACAAATATATAATCTACAACAATCAGAACATCCAGAACTTAATAATGATATGTGATTGTATTATTTAAAGTTTACTGATTGATGAGTATGTAGACAATTATTAAATGTTTATAATTATGTCCCTAATTGAATTAGTTGAGAATTAATAACAAATCAAACAAAAGTTATTGGTAATGTTGATTTTACAAGTTTAACTAGAATTATGCAACAATTCAATAATAACAATTTAGCAGTTAATCCAGAATTAATAGCAATACTAGCAAGACAATTTATTAAAAGTGATCTAGCAAATCCAAATTCAAATATTAGTTTATTACAAGGTGGATTTGATGGTAATAACGCTATTATGTTTTTAAATAGTTTCAATCAATATTTATTTAGTTTATGTGGCTATGGAACAACAACTCCAATACAAAGTTCTTATAATGAAACAGTTGCTAAAACAAAACAATTAGATAATGAACTAGCAACAACAATAAGACATTATAAAAGTCTAAGAGAAGAACAATATAAAAGATTTTTTGATAGAATT
>JAFOMI010000044.1 GCA_017418945.1 Bacilli bacterium | reverse complement strand
TGAAGTGAACCCCATTTTGGACACTTTAAAAAAAGACTAGTTTTGTATAAAATAGAATCTCAAGAAAGGAGGTTCTATTTTTATGCCTAATAATAAATACACTAATGAATTTAAAAAGAAAGTTATTGATGAATATGTTTCTGGTAATGAAAGTTTCTATTCTTTAGAAAGAAAATATAATATTTCTAATTCATCAATAAAAAATTGGTATTATAATTTTTATAAAAAAGGTATTGATTTAGCTACTATAAAAGAAAATCGTGGTAGAAAAAAAGAAGAAAATATAGATTATAAAGAGAGATATGAAATATTAAAAAAATACCAAGCCTTCCTAAAGGCACAACGAGAGAAAAAGTAACATTTATTAATTTATATATTAATAAATACAAACTTTCAAACATGTGTGCTGTCTTAGAAATAAGTAAAAGAACTTATTATAAATATAGAAATTCTGATGATCCAGATTATTTAGATTATTTAATGATTAAAAAAGTATTTGATGATTCTAAAGGTACATATGGATATCGTAGGATAACTGAAGGCTTAAGGATTGAATATGGTGTAATATTTAATCATAAAAAAGTTGCTAGAATAATGAAAAAATATAATATAAAGCCTGAATATATAAGGAGAATAAGACCTAACATCGGTTATAAACGTATAGAAGAAAATGTAAAACCAAATTTGTTAAAAAGAAACTTTAAAACAAATGCTTTGAATAAGGTATGGGATACAGATGTAACATATCTAATATTTAAAGGAAAACGATTATATCTATCAACAATCATTGATTTATATGATAGACACGTTGTTTCGTATAAAATTTCTAAATTTAATGATTTAAGTATTGTAATCAATACCTTAAATGAAGCTATTGCAAAAGAAAAAGATGTACATGGCTTAATCATTCATAGTGATCAAGGATTCCAATATACATCTCATCAATACAAAGCTGTTTGTGAGTCAAATGGGATAACAATTTCAATGGCTAGAAAAGGCACTCCCATTGATGATGCACCTATTGAATCATGGCATGCATTACTCAAAAAAGAAACTTTGTATAACAATAATATATCATCTTTACAAGAATATCAAAAACTTGTAGAAGATTGGATATTATTTTACAATACTAAAAGATTAAAATCAAAAAAGAAATCAAATTAAATGATTCCTTTTTTTATATACAACTAGTTTTTTATTTTTGTGAACTATTTGGGGTTCACTCCAGTTTGTTAGTTCTTTTTTTTATCCACAAATATTGTGGAAATTATTTTTTCTTACTATTAATTAATTTTAATATTTCTTCTTTGCCGTCTATTAATGGAGATATAGATTGATGATTATTCAATACGTTTATTATTTTAGCAACAAACATTGAACAATCTACACTATTAAACCATTTCTTTTTAAATGCTTGAGGATTAGTATAAGTTAAATTTGTTGTATATAATTTATCAAATAATTTATTTTTATATGCTTTGTTAAATGATTCCAGCCCACTAGTAAACATAGCAAATGTAGCAATTAAATATACTTTATTAGCACCTCTTCTTTTTAATTCTTCAGCTACTTCTAGCATTGAACCGCCTGATGCTATCATGTCATCAACTATAATTATATTTTTATCTTTAACATCTTTTCCTAGATACTCATGTTGAACAACTGGATTTTTTCCATTAACTACTTTAGTTAAATCTCTTCTTTTATAAAACATTCCTACATCTGTATTTAACATGTTAGCATAATAGATTGCTCTTTCCATAGCTCCGGTATCTGGACTAACTACTAATAAATTTTCATAATCTAAATTTTCTTTTGTAACAAAGTCTTTTAAAATAATATGTGTAGGATAAAAGTTTTCAAATGAAAATAAAGGAGTGGCGTTTTGAATATTTGGATCATGAACATCAAAAGTAATTATTACTTTTACTCCAAGGTTTTGTAATTCTTGAATAGCTAGTGCACAATCTAGAGATTCTCTTCCTTTTCTTCTATGTTGTCTTGATTCATATAATAATGGCATTATTACCGTTATTCTTGAAGCTTGTCCTTTTATTGCTGAAACAACTCTTTTAATATCTTGGAAATGTTCATCTGGTCCCATATGGTTTTCATAACCATACATTTTGTATTTAATACTATGATTACCTATATCTGAAATAATATAAACATCTTTATTTCTAATAGTATCATTTATTATTATTTTACCTTCACCATTACTAAATCTGTCTTCTGTAATTGGTACTATATAAGATTTTGTGTTTCCTCTAAGTCCCTGGATGTGATCATCAATTTTTTTACCTAACTCTTTACAATTACTCATGATAATGATTCTTAATTCATCATTTGATAATACTAACATATACCCTCCTTAATAATAGTTGCTGAACCGCTATGATAAAACCTACAAATTTATTATAACAATTTTTCTTTATTATTTGTCTATTCTTTTCTTTTATTTTTTATTATAATTAACTAGTATAGTTGTTTTTATATAACTTGAAAACAATTATTATTCTATATTATAATTATTTAGGTGTGAAAAATGAAAGATAAGAAAAAACTGTTAATGAATTTTATTTTTTTCTCTCTTCTTTTTATGGGAACATATTACATAATATTTAAAGATCAAGATATTTATTCATTAATAGATAATTTAAAACATGTTAATTTAGTTTATATTTTTATTGGTTTTCTACTTATGCTTTGTTTTTATTTATTAGAAGCAATAAATGTAAAAAATATATTAAAATCTTTTGGTGAAAAGATTACTTTGAAGCAAACTTTTAATTCAACATTAATAGGTGCTTTCTTTAGTGCTATTACACCTGCTTCTTCAGGTGGACAACCAATGCAAGTATATTATTTATCTAAAAAAGATGGTGTTAAAGTATCCCATTCAACTTTAGCACTACTAATACATTTATTAGGTCATCAATTTAGTATAGTTTCTATTGGAATAATATGTGCAATACTTAATCCAATAATATTTGAAACAAAATTAATGTATCTATTTATAATTGGAACTTTATTTAATTTGATTGTTTTACTTTTATACTTTGTACTTATTTTTTCAAATAGAATTACTAATAAATTAGTTAGTTTTGTTAGAAAAATAATTAAATTTTTGAAACTTAAAAACTATAAAGAAATTGATAAAAAGATTAATGATGAGTTAAAGTTATTTCATGAAAGTTCTAAATATATAAAAGATCATAAGAAAGAATTCTTTAAAGCTATATTTGTTGCTGTTTTACAAGTTCTTGCTAATTATAGTGTTGCTTATTTTATCTATAGATCCTTTGGATTAAATGAATTTAGTATTCTTTATGTTATTTCATTACAAGCAATACTTTTTTGTACAGTATCTTGTATTCCTTTACCTGGTTCAGTTGGAATCAGTGAAACAGTATTTTTATTAATATATGCATATATTTATCCAAATATGTTATTACATAATGCATTATTATTACACAGAGGGGTATCATTCTATTTATTTGTATTAATTAACTTAATTGTTGTTTTAATTAATAGTATTAAGATATCAAAAAAAGATTCACAAAAATGAATCTCTTTTTTTTATTTCTTATTTGTATTTTTAATTATATATGGTTCATAGCTTTCTTTAAAATTATTTATTGTATCATTAACATTAAGCCAATAAACATTTGTTAGTATGCTATCATATGGATCTACTTCAGTTCTTTCTAATTCTCCACCTAGTGCTTCTATTGATTTATTAGATGCTATATTTTCTACATCACAACCTAACATTGCTTTTTCTAAACCTAATTTTTTAGCTTCTATCATGCCAAGATATAAATTTATTTTATTATATCCTTTCCTTCTTTCAGTAGGTCTTATACCATAACCTATATGACCACCAAACTTTAACATTTCTTCATTTAAATTCCATCTAACATTAATTGTACCTACTATTTTATTATCATTTTCTCTAATTAGTAGAAAAGTTTTACTTTGACATCTTTCTGAAAAGCCTTTAATTTCCATATTCAAACATCTTTCTAATGCTTCTTCAAATGTATATCCTTCTAATATTTTATCTAATGAGCCTGCTCCATTAATATCAGAGTTATATTGAACAAATTCATTAATGTACTCTATTATTTCTTCTTTTCTTTCAATTGATGGTCTTTCTAAAAAAAATCTTTCCATATTGTTTACCTATACTTTATATTTTTAATTTTTTTAATTCTTCTTTATTTGTTTTAGGTTCTTTTAAGATAATTGAATCAGCTCCATATATTTTTTTTACTTTTTCTATAGCATGATCTCCTTTTCCACTTGCACTATAAAAGATGAATGATAAATCTTTATCTTTTAAGTCTAATAAACTAAGTACACTATTAATAGGTGCACTTATTCTATCATTCCATATAGGAGAGCCAATTACTATTTTGTCATAATCAATTATACTCTTATTAAAATCTAACAATTTATCTTTCTTGTTAAATGTTGCTTTATATCCACCTAACAATATCATTAAAAATTTATTATTTGGATATTTTTTACGAATTTTTACTTTTCTAATTGCATATCCTTTTTCTTTTAACGCCTCTGCTACAACATCACCATTATTTGTTAATGAAAAATATATAAATAATTTTTTCATATTATTAATCTCCTTATTATTAATCTATATTGATTAAGAGTTTCCTGTATATCTCAAATAATGTACTCCACTAGAAGGGACACTTGAGTGTTCAGTAACACCTATTCCTGATGTTCCACTACCAGAAGAATCTATATAGTGTCCATCTCCAATATATAATCCTACGTGATAGCAACATGAATAGCTACTATATGGATCACTACAATTAACAAAGGCCATAACATCTCCTGGTTGTGCTTCAGAATAGCTTACTTCTACGAATGTTTTATTCCATGGATTATATCCATCTCTAGTAACATTTCCCCAGTACTCATAAGTACTTCCATAGAAAGCTCCTTCGTTCATGGTTTGTCCACTCTTACCACCAAAATATACTTGATTATAACAGTATGACACAAACATTGCACAACCAAAGCCTTCATCTCCAGATCCTTTTGGTCCATAATGCATAGTATGATATTTAACTCCTATTTGGCTTCGCGCTACCTCTACTAATTGTTGTTGTTTATCACCGCTTGTTCCTGTTTTATTTGGATTAACTCCTGTACTACCTTTATCATATTCATCTGGATTAGTATAAACCTTGGTTGTCTCTTTATTTTCATCACTTGTTTTCTTAATGTATCTAGGTGCTGCTTTAATATTATAATTATCTGCTGCTGCCCAGCAATTAGCTATAGATATATTAGCACTACTAACGCCGTTTCCAACAGCATTTAATGTTACATTAACTATAGTTGGAATTAAGAAGATAATAACGCAAGCAATAAAAGCATTTGATATATTTTTTCTGTACTTCTTTTCATCCTTTAAATCAGATGTAACTGATTTAAGAATAATAATACTAATACTAGTAATTAATAGTATTGGAGCTAATATTTGCGTTACTAATAATATATTCTTTAATATCTTTATTAAAGGAAGCATAGCATAATCATTACATGAATATAAAATCATACTTTTTTCCTCCTTGTTTTTTTATTTCTTTTAAACAAAACAGCAATTAAACTTATTAATACTATTATTAATACTATAGAGGTAATTATATCCTTATTAAAATATTTTTTATTATAATCAATTACAAAACTAATATTAATATTATCTTTATTATTATCATTTATATCCCATATGTTTTTATTACCATTTACTATATGCGTAGAACTATTATAAATCTTATACTTACTATCAACGATTACTCTTAGATTATCACCTTGTAAACATTTAAATCCTGTAAGGCTAATAGTTTCAATACTACCATTAATATCATGCTCAATTTTATTAAAACAACTATTCAAATTTAGTGAATTAAAGTAATCTTCATGATTAAATTTATGACTATAAGTAACTAAATAATTATCTACATTATCTATTACTTCTATATCATAAAATGTACTATTATCATCAAATACACTCTTATTCGAAGCAATAGTCTCATAATTATTTTCGTACTCACTTCTAGACATAGTAATAGTTAATTTTTCTTCAATAGATTCTATATCAAAATTTAAATCATAGTTTGAACTACAACCTGTAACAAGAAGTGCAACAAAAGCTATTAATAAACATTTGATTTTTTTCATATTCTTTTCCTTTCATTTATTCTATTATTAAACTTCTCATTTTTTCTTTCTTTTCTTTGATTAAACATAGGTAATATGTATATAGATGTGAATATATCTCATCATATGGATAATTAGTTTGAAATGGTTTAGGTGTCATTATATAGTGTAATATTTTTTTATTTAAATTTTTATCATCATATTCTTTTATTGGATGTTTTCTTATATTCCACCTTTCTGTATTGTTGTTTTTAACATATTTTGCTAATAAACGCATTAAATTATATTCCTGTGGAATAGTATTAATCGTTTTGAAATATTCATTTATTATGTCTTGATCTCCAAGTTGTATTTGATTTCTTATTTTTTCTTTCATTAATTCTATTAGATTATCATAATCATCTTTATTAGGTTCAATTACCATTACTCCTGAGTTATATAAATAACTAAAAGGATAATCCTTTGCCATTGCGATACTATCATAATCAAATAAATTATCAATGTTTTCTAATATTAGTAAATCTAAGTCTAGATATACTATTTTTTCATATTCCGTTAAGTTAAATATAGATAATTTATTAAATGTGTTCTTATAATATGGTTGTAAATGACCTTCATAATCCACATCATAGTTAATTTCTTTTGTTTCTTTGTATTCTATTTTAAAGTAATCCAACATTTTTCTTGTTTCTTCATCTATGTTTTCATTTATTAAACATAATAATTCATATTGTGAATTAATATGTTTTAGATTTTCATTTAATACTAGACACCCATCTAAATAATCATTTGTTGCTAAAACACATACATACTTTCTCATATACTACTCCAATATTATTATATTTATAGTATATAAAAATTTTCTAAGTATTACAATTGTTATTAAAACATAAAAAAAGAATTGATTACAATTCTTTTTTTAATTATAGTTACCTGTTGCACTTAAAGCTTCATTTAGATCGATAACAGTTCCATCTACTTGTCTTGCTAATATTGTATGGTATCCATCTGCTTCTGCTGGTATTAGACTAATTATATCTTTTACTCCGTTTAATTTACCATAAGAATTAGCTTTTTTAGCATTATCTTGTTGACCCCAATTATCATTAATATCTTTTAATAGTGGGATATATTCAACTGTACCATCTTCCATTAAGTATAATACTGATAAATTAGATGCATCTTGTCCAGGACCATCTATTAATACTTGAGTTATTTTTTTATCAAATTTCTTTGTATCAATTGATTCATAAATACTTGTATCTGCTCCTGAAACCCATCCTAGACTAAATGTGCTTGATACTGTTGCTGCATTGTATGAAATAGTAGCATTTTTTCTTGTTTTATCTACTAAAACGCTAACTCCTCCAGCTCTATTACCTAATCCATATTCATTTGTGTTTAAGTCATAGCTTATATCAGTACATTTAGTTGTTTTATCATTTGTTCCTTTCTTTTCGTTTTTTACTATTGTTGAATCACTAGAGAATATTTTATCTTTGTTTATAAAGATAAATGCTCCCATTCCAACACATGCTAATAATAGAATAACAACAAGTACAATTAGTCCACCATTACCTTTTTTCTTTTCTTCCATAAGTTTCTCCTCTCTTATAGTATAATAATATCACAATTTTAATTTATTGATTAAAAAAAAGACTATATAAGTCTTTTTTTTGTCTACTTTATAAATTATTCTTATCTAAGCGTTATTTTATTCAATATTAACGCCTTTACTTAGTTCTTTCTTACATACAGCACTCATAATAAATATAATTGCTATATATAATAGTGATGATACTATTGCTAAAGATTTAAATGCCTTTACATCAATATTAATTGTAGCAGTTTTAAATAATTCCATAACTGTTGGATCAAATAATCCATATATAAATACTAATAATAATATTATAGACTGTGCTATTAAGTAAGTTATAAATCCAAATAAGACAGAATAACCTGCTTTTCCATTATTCATCTTATATCCTAAGATAATTCCTAAAAAACCACATTGAATAGCATTAAATACTTCTAAAAATATAAGTATAATTGCCATTGTAATAAAGAATGATGTAGTCATATTTAATCCTATTGTAATTGTTCTTATATAATTAGTTATTATTGTCCAATTATCTTTAGAATAATATGCTATAAATAAACTTATTAAGATAATTATAAAACTAACAAAGTAGAATACTAATGTTTGTATAAATTTTGAATTATATAATTCATTTTTAGTGACAGGTAATGTATGTGTTAAATATGATTCATCTTTATAAAGTGAATCTCTAAATCTAACCCAACTTCTCATCATTACATTAATAATAATATTAGCAATCATAGCAATTACACAGCCAGATGATATATTAGTTAGAATTTTTATCATAACTGAATGTTCAGGTAATGATAACAATCTTGTAACTATAGCAAAAAATATAGCTAATATATAAAATATACTCATGTTTTTAATCATGTATTTTAAATCATATTTTAATAATTTATTTAGCATTTGAACATCCTCCTAAAGATTTCATCTATTGATGATTTTTCTTTATTTCTAAGTTTATCTGCATCACTTTGTAATACAATTTTTCCTTTATCGATAAATACTACTTCATCTAGGATTCGTTCTATATCAGATATTAGATGTGTTGAAATAATTACACTAGCAGCTTCATTAAAATTAGATAGAATTGTATCTAATACATAATCTCTTGTTGCAGGATCTACTCCTCCTAATGGTTCATCTAATATATATAAATCAGCTTTTCTTGACATAACAAGTACTAGTTGCACTTTTTCTTGCATACCTTTACTCATTTTAGTTAATTGTTGATTGATATCTAAATCTAAATCTTTTAATAATTTTTTAGCTTTTTTTTCATCAAAATTTTCATAAAAATCAGTAAATACTTCTATTATTTCAGATACTTTCATTTGTTTATTTAGATAAGTTCTTTCAGGTAAATATGAAACTACTTTTTTTGTTTCAACACCTATTTTATTTCCATTAATTAGTATTTCTCCACTTGTAGGTGTTAATAAATCATTTATTAATTTTATTAATGTAGTTTTTCCAGCACCATTTTTTCCTAATAAACCTACTATTTTTCCATTAGAAATAGTTAAATTTATATCTTTTAATATCTTTTTATTATCAAATGATTTGTTTAAATCTTTTATTTCTAATAATTCCATATTATTCATCTATCCCTTCTAAATATTTTATAGAGTCAGCTTTTCCTAAACCAATTCTTTTCATTCCTTGAAAATAGCTCTTTGCCAAAGTAATAGCATATTCATCTTTTAGTTTTTCTAGCATCTTTTCATCTTTTGTAACATATTTTCCATTTGTTCTTTCAGTATATATAAGATTCATACTTTCTAGTTCAGCAAGAGCTTTTTGCATTGTATTAGGATTTACTTTAAATGTTGTTGCGAATTCTCTAACAGATGGAAGTTTATCACCACATTTAAATACTCCAGAAATTAGATATATTTTCATATA
>JAFOMI010000043.1 GCA_017418945.1 Bacilli bacterium | reverse complement strand
GGGTAAAATATGGAATTTTTAAAATCAAATAAAATATGTTATAATCTCATTTAAAAGAGGAAATGATTATGAATAAAACTAAAAATGGTGTAGTTGTTACAAAAGAGTTTACTGCAAATTATATAAAATTTGGTACTGGTAAAAAGACTCTTATTATGATTCCAGGTGTAGGAGATGGACTTAAAACTGTTAAAGGACTAGCGCTACCTTTTTATATGCTTTATAAAGATTTTTGCAAGGATTATACTGTTTATTCATTTAGTAGAAGAAATCATATCCCTAAAGATTTTTCTATAGAAGAAATGGCAGAAGATTTATATAAATGTATGACTCATTTTAAAATAGAAAAAGCAGATGTTATAGGAGTTTCACAAGGTGGTATGATAGGTGCTTCTCTTTCTGTTTATCATAAAGAAATAGTTAATAAACTAGTATTAGTTGTTACAACACCAAAACCTACTAAAGAATTAAAGAAATCAGTTAATGGTTGGATAGAAATGGCAGAAGAAAAAGATTATAAGAATATAATGCTTGATACTGCAGTTAGATCATATACTGGTAAATATACACGTGTTGGTAAGAATATTTATGGTATATTAAGTTATATTAGTAAACCAAAAAGTTTTGATAGATTTATTACTTTATTAAAAGCATGTCTTAATTTTAATATTACTAGAAAATTAAAATATATTGAATCTGATACTTTTATAATTGGCGCGAAAGAAGATAATGTATTAGGAGTTAAAGGATCAATAATATTAAATAAAAAAATTAAGAATAGTAAATTATATATTTATGAAGGATATTCTCATGGTGTATATGAACAAGCAAAAGATTTTAATAAAAGAGTTTTAGATTATTTAAAAAAATAGTTCACATAAGTGAACTATTTTTGATGTATATCTAATTGATTATAAGGAACTTCAATATTATTTTGTTCAAATTCAGTAAGTATTATTTTTAATGCATCTCTTTTAACTTGTCTTTTATTAATTGGATTAGTAGTTATTTCTAATAAATATAGAATACTACTTTCAGAAAGTTCATTAACACTTTTATATGTACATTCTTCTACTTTATTATTTTCTTTTATATCATTTACTATTTTATTAATTACTTCTTCAGCTTTATCAACATTAACTTCATAAGGCATTGGAATATTAACATAAACATATTTAGATACTACTTCTATTTCATCAATATTTCTATTTGCGATAGAAATAGTATTACCTGTTTTTAAGTCTTTTATTTTAGTAGTTTTAAGCCCAAGTATTAATACTTTACCTTCTATATCTTTATATTTAACTACATCACCGACTTTAAAATAGTCATCGGATAATATAGTTGTTCCTCTTATTATATCTTTTATAAAGTCTTGAAGAGCAAGTCCAAATACTGCACCAAATAATCCAACTCCCGCAATAATTGAAGTAATATTTATTTCAAGTATTTCAAGTATTATTAAAAATGTTAATAATATAAATAAGTATCTTGTTATACTGCGAGCTAGTCTAATGTATGTAGTAGTTTTTTTACCCGCTAATTTTTCTAGCTTATCTCTTTTTGAATATTTTTTTATAATGCTAGAAACTATAGAATATATAATTAAACTAATAATAATTGTTATTAGTACTTTAATTGATTTATCTACCCATTCATTTTCTAATAATTTATTTATTTCCATAATAATCACCATCTAAATTATAGCACAAAAAAGATAATTAATTAAATTAATTATCTTCTTCAGTATTTTTATTTCTCCAGTTTTGATATTTATCACTTATTATGTTCTTTAATACTTTACCAGTATCTTTAACACTATCTTTTATATCATCTTTTACTTCACCAGCAGCATTATAATAGTCTTCTCCAACTGTCTTTTTAATCTTTTCTTTAGCTTTATTAAGAGTTAAAGAACCAAAACCTTTAAGTCTTTGATATCTTTCTCCTAAGTTATCTAAATAATCTGGATCATATTTACTTATAGTATTATTTAATTTTTGTAATTCTTGATATACTTTTTCTTTTTGATCATCTTTTAATTCATCGAAAGTCATACCATTTATTTCTTTACCATAGAATACAAAATCAATTAATTCTATAGATTTTTCTTTAGCTTCTTTTTTAGCTTTATCAACAGTTTCTTTTCTTTTATCTTTATCAGTTATTATTTCTTCATAAGAGGATATTTTATCATCAAAATCACTAATTAAATTATAAGCATCGCCTGCTTTATCAGTAAATACAAAGTCATCATTAAATTTTACTTCAGTTGTATTTTCAGTAATTGTTTCAGGTTCAGTTTCTATTTTTTCAGAAACAATCTCAGTAGGTTTTTCTGTTACTTTATTAGTAGTAGCTTCAGTAGTAGTTACTTCTGCTTTATTTTCGGTTTTATATTCTGAATATAATTCTTTAACAGGTTCATCAGGAATTATAATTGGTGTAGTAGAAGCTTCAGTAATTTCTTCCTCAATTGTTTTATCTGTTTTATTTTCAGTTACTGTATTATATTCAGTAGTATTGTATTCTTTATTATCATTTCTACCTAAAGCTTTACTAATGTTTTTATGAGCAAGTAATAATGAGAAGAATGCAAAACTTGTTGCAAGAGCTAGTTCTGCTTTATTACAATGTAAATCTAATTTTCTTTTCTTAATATTACTATAATCATTATTAATTATTGAAGTTATTTCATCATTATATTTTTTGTAATTCTTTTTTTCATTAAGAATATTTTTATAATTATTATATTCTTCATAAGAAATATTAGAGTCTTTTAATTTTTCGTTAATAGAATTTAATGTAATTGAATCTATTAATTTTTTTTGTTCAACTAATAATTCTCTATATCTTTTTATAGTATCAATATTTTTTTTAGGATTTTTATTTAAAGAATTTATATTTTTTAATATTTTTTTAACAGGTATTATTTTCATATAATATCCCCCTTTTCTCGGCTTTATACTATAGCACAAAAGTCTTTTTTTGTCAAAATTAGCACTCACTATTGACAAGTGCTAAAATAGTAGTATAATTAATCTTGTTAGGGGTGATAATATGTTTAATCAAGAAGAAAATGAGAATGTTCTTGAAAAATACGGACGTGATATTACTTTAGCAGCAAAAGAAGGAAAGATAGATCCAGTAATTGGAAGAGATGAAGAAATAAGAAATATTACTAGAATATTATCAAGAAAAACTAAGAATAATCCTGTATTAATAGGAGAACCAGGTGTTGGTAAAACCGCTATTGTTGAAGGTCTTGCTTTAAGAATTATTAAAGGCGATGTGCCAGAAAGTTTAAAAGGTAAAACTGTATGGGAACTTGATATGGCTTCATTAGTTGCGGGCGCTAAATATAGGGGTGAATTTGAAGAAAGATTAAAAAATGTATTAAATGAAGTTAAAAAATCTAATGGTGATATAATCATGTTTATAGATGAAATTCACTTAATTGTAGGTTCAGGAGCGGTAGAAGGTGCTATGGATACATCAAATATTTTAAAACCTTTACTTGCACGTGGTGAAATACATGTTGTTGGTGCAACTACTTTAAATGAGTATAGAACTTATATAGAAAAAGATGGTGCACTTGAAAGAAGATTTCAAAAAATAATTGTAAGTGAACCAACTGTAGAAGATACTATAACAATATTAAGAGGATTAAAAGAAAGATTTGAAATATATCATGGTGTTACTATTTTAGATAAAGCTTTAATTTCAGCAGCAACTCTATCAAATAGATATATTACAGATAGATTTTTACCAGATAAAGCAATAGATTTAGTAGATGAAGCATGCGCTGGATTAAGAGTGCAAATGGATTCGGTTCCAACTTCACTAGATAGTATTTCAAGAAAAATAATGAAACTTGAAATTGAAAAAGAAGCAATAAAGAAAGAAAAAGATGAATTATCTAAAAATAGAAGAGAAGAAATTGAAAAAGAACTAGTTTCTTTAAAAGAAGAAGAATCTAAATTAAAGAAATCTTGGGAAGAAGAAAAAGAAATTAATAATAAAATTAATATTAAAAAGAAAGAATTAGAACAAGCTAAATTTGATCTTGAAAAATCTGAAAATGAGTATGATTTAGAAACAGCAGCAGTTCTTCGTCATGGTAAGATTCCAAAACTAGAAGAAGAATTAAAGGATTTAAAAGAAAAAAGTAATAATAAGATATTAAGTAATACAATTACAAGTGAAGATATTACTAATGTTATTTCTAAATGGACTAATATTCCTGTTTCTAAATTACAATCTTCTGAAAGAGAAAAATTATTAAATTTAGAAGATAATATGAGAAAAAGAGTTATGGGTCAAGATAAAGCACTAAAACTTGTTAGTGATGCTATTATTAGATCTAGAAGTGGTATTAAAGATCCTAATAGACCTATTGGATCATTCTTATTCCTAGGTCCAACTGGAGTTGGTAAAACAGAAGTTGCAAAAACTCTTGCGTATGAATTATTTGATGATGAAAAGCATATGGTTAGAATAGATGCATCTGAATATATGGAAAAATTTAGTGTCAGTAGATTAATTGGTTCACCTCCAGGATATGTAGGATATGAAGAAGGTGGAGAATTAACTGAAAAAGTTAGAAGAAATCCATATAGTATAGTTTTATTTGATGAAATAGAAAAAGCTCATCCTGAAGTATTAAATTTACTTTTACAAATACTAGATGATGGTAGAATTACTGATTCACAAGGAAGATTAGTAGATTTTAAAAATACTATTATAATTATGACAAGTAATGTTGGAAGTGATTTAATACTTGAAGGAAAAAAAGATGAAGTTAATAAAGAATTACATAATTATTTTAGACCAGAATTCTTAAATAGAATTGATGAAATAATTACATTTGATTCTTTAGGTAGAGATTCTATAAGATTAATTTTAGATAAATTAATTAGAGGAATTGAAGAAAGATTAAAAGATTTAAATATTAAATTTGAATTAACTGATAAAGCAAAAGACGCTATTATAGAAAATGGATTTGATCCAAATTTTGGTGCTAGACCATTAAAAAGATATGTTCAAAGAATAATTGAAACTAAAGTTTCTAAGATGATTTTATCATCAGAAATCAAATATAATGATGTTATAGTCATTGATTATGATAAAGATTATATATTTAAAGTCCGTTAAAAAGATGTAAATTTATGTATATTTACATCTTTTTTTCTTTAATTATTGTTATAATAATAATGGTGATATTATGAATATGTTTTTGACATTTGTATTTATATTCTTTATAGGAAGTACTTTTGGATGGGTACTAGAATTATTCTTTAGAAGAATAGTACATGGTAAATGGGTTAATCCAGGTTTTTTAGTAGGACCTTATTTACCTATATATGGATTTAGTTTAACAATAATGACTTTAATTCATATGATATTTGAAAAATATAATATTCTTCCAATATATCAAGTTATATTAATAGGTCTTAGTATTACTCTTTTAGAGTTAGTAGGAGGATTAATATTCTTAAAACAAGGTGTTAGATTATGGGATTATAGAGATAGAAAATTTAATTATAAAGGTGTAATTTGTCCTTTATTTACTATGATATGGATTATGATGGGCGCAATATATTATTTATTTATATCTGAAAGAGTAGTACGTGCGCTTAATTGGTTTAGTCAAAATATTTCATTTTCATATATCCTTGGTATATTTTCAGGAGTTATTGTTATTGATTATTTCTATTCATCTAAGTTATATAAGAAAATTAAGAAATACGCTAAAAATAATGATATTGATATTATTTATGAAAAACTTAAAATGCATATAAAGGATATTCAAACTAATGCCCATGAAAAATATTCATTTGTTTTACCGTTTAGACAAACAGGTAAGATTAATGAATATCTAAATTTATATAAAGATAGAATTAAAAGAAGGTAAAATATGAATGTATTTGATTATGTAGATTATTTTAAAGATTATACTTTTCAAGAAAGAGAATTTAATGAAGTTGATAATATAGTTTTTTCTCTTTTAAGCTATGTAGATTTTAATGGTATTGTTAAAGAATCAAAAGATAATATTACTATAGAAGAAGCATATAAAATTTTTGAAAAAAAATATGTTCCTAGAAAAAAAGAATTTATTGCGATTAAAAATGGAGTTAAATTATTTGAAAAAATTAAAGATACAAGAAGATATAAAGATATTAAATTAATGTATTATACTTATGTAGGAACTGATGTAGCACAGTTTTCTGCGATAACATTTGGAATTGACAATAATCTATATTATGTTGCTTTTGAAGGAACAGATAGTCTTGTAAGTGGATGGAAAGAAGATTGTAAGATGGCATATCATTTTCCAGTAGAAGCACAAGTACTTGCGAAGAAATATTTAGATAAAAATTTCTTATTAAAGAATTGTTCTTTAATAGTAGGAGGACATTCTAAGGGTGGAAATTTGGCATTAGTGTCATCAATGTTCTGTAACTATTTTGTTAAAAGAAAAATAATTAAAATATACAGTAATGATGGTCAAGGATTAAGAAAAGCTCAAATAGATTCTAAATTTTATGAAAAGATAAAAGATAGATTTGTTCATATAATACCTAACTATTCTATAGTAGGGCTTCTTCTTAGACATAGTAATAATTATATTGTAGTTAAATCAAATAAAATAGGTCTTTTATCACATGATTTAGCAACTTGGCAAGTAAGTTATGACCATTTAGAAAAAAGTAAATTAAGTAGATCTTCTAAAGTTTTTGAAAATGGTTTTGAAAAATGGCTTGATAAATATGATGATGAAAAAAGAAAATTATTTGTAAAAGAATTCTTTAAATTAATGGAAAATAATGAAATTAAAGATTTAGTAGAAATAAATGTAAAAAAGGAACTTATTTTAAATATAGTTAAACAATCAAAAGAGTTAAATCCTCTTGTTAGAGAAATGACTATTGATTTATTTAAAGTTATTGGAAAAACAAACTTTGAATATCCATTTTTTTAGAGTATAATTTAAATAGAGGTGATAATATGGAATTAAAAGGTTCTAGAACAGAAGAAAATTTACTTAAGGCATTTGCAGGTGAATCTGAGGCAAGAAATAAGTATACATTTTTTGCTAGTAAAGCAAAAAAAGATGGTTATGAACAAATAGCTGCTATTTTTGAAGAGACTGCAAATAATGAAAAAGAACATGCCAAAATGTGGTTTAAAGAATTAAATGGTGGAGGAGTACCAGATACAGTAACAAATTTAAAGGCAGCAGCAGATGGTGAAAACTATGAATGGACTGATATGTATGAAGAATTTGCTAAAGTCGCAGAAGAAGAAGGCTTTAATCAAATTGCTTATAAATTTAGAGCAGTTGGAGAAATAGAAAAACACCATGAAGAAAGATTTAGAAAATTATTAAAGAATATTGAAGATAAAGTAGTATTCTCAAAAGATGAAGAATGCATTTGGATTTGTAGAAACTGTGGACATGTAGTAATTGGTAAATATGCACCAGAAGTATGTCCTGTATGTAATCATCCAAAATCATATTTTGAGGTTAAGAGTGAAAATTATTAATCACTCTTTTTTATATTTTTTAAATTTTTAGCCATACTATTACTAGGAGGAATATTATGGTTGAAAAAATAGAAATATATAAACATATATATCAAGATAGTGATATGAGTGTATCTACAATTAAAGAATTAAAGAAAGATCTAAAAAATAAAGATAATAAGATAAAGGATATTTTAGATTATATATTAAAAGAATTTATTAATTATAGAAAGCATTCTAAAAAGGTTTTATTAAAGAATAAAGTATCTTTAGAAGAAGAAGGTTTTATGGCTAAAATGATGGCAAATATGGGTATTAAAAAAGAAGTTTTAACAGATAATAGTGATTCTCATATGGCTGATTTATTAATACAAGGTATTTCCATGGGAAGCATTAATATGGAACAAAAAATAAGTAATTATAAAGATTCTTTATCTTTTAGAGATTTAAGATACGCTAAGAAATTTTATAAGTTTGAAAAAGATATAATTGAAGAATTAAAAAAGTATTTATAGTTTTTAATTTTTCTTTTTTTATTTTATATTTTATTATATAATGTAATTAGAATAGGAAGGGATATATATGCTTAAGAAAAAAGAATTAAATCTTTTAAATAGATACTTTAATGCTGCTAATTATTTATCTGTTGCGCAGCTTTATTTAAAAGATAATCCATTACTAGAAAGACCTCTTGAAATTAATGATGTTAAAAAGAAAATAGTAGGTCATTTTGGAACAGTACCTGGACAAAATTTTATTTATACTCATTTAAATAGAATTATAACTAAATATGATTTAGATATGATTTATATATCAGGTCCAGGACATGGAGGTAATTTTCTTGTTTCTAATACTTATTTAGAAGGAAGTTATAGCGAAATATATCCTTTAGTTACTGAAGATAAAGAAGGACTTAAAAGATTATTTAAACAATTTTCTTTTCCTGGTGGAATATCATCACACTGCGCACCTGAAGATGTAGGTTCAATTCATGAAGGAGGAGAACTTGGTTATTCACTTGTTCATGCTTTTGGTGCAGTATTAGATAATCCTAATTTAATTGCGGCATGCGTAGTAGGAGATGGAGAAGCAGAAACAGGTCCACTTGCGACTTCATGGCATTTAAATAAAATATTAAATAAAGATACTGATGGAATAGTTCTTCCAATACTTCATTTAAATGGATATAAAATTAGTAATCCAACTATATTATCTAGAATATCAAAAGATGAATTAATAAGTTTATTTAAGGGTTATGGTTATGAACCAATAATTGTGGAAGGCGATAATATAGATTTAATGCATGAAAAAATGGCAGATGCACTAGATTATGTAGTTAAAAAGATTAAAGAAATAAAAAAGAGTAAAAGTAGTGATAGACCAATATATCCTATGATAATATTAAAGACTAAAAAAGGATGGACTGGACCTAAAATAGTAGATGGAAAAGAAGTAGAAGGTTCATTTAGGTCACATCAAGTACCTTTACTAGTAGATAATGATCATTTAGAAAATTTAATTCCACTTGAAAATTGGCTAAGAAGTTATAAGATAGATGAGTTTTTTGATAAGGATGGAAAACTATTAGATGATATTAAAGAAATAATTCCAAAAGGCGAAAAAAGAATGGGAAGTAGCAAATATACTAATGGTGGACTACTTAGAAAAGACTTGTTGCTTCCAAGATTAGATGAATATATGATAGATTTTGATACACCTGGTTCTGTTATCAAACAAGATATGATGGAACTTGGCAAATATTTAAGAGATGTTATTAAAAATAACCCAGAAAACTTTAGAATTTTCAGTCCAGATGAGGCTTTATCTAATAGATTAAATCATGTATTTGAAGTTACTGATAGAGAATTTAATGCTGTTATAAAAAATGATGAATATTTATCTAATAACGGAAGAGTTATTGATTCAGTTTTATCAGAACATGTTTGTGAAGGATTACTTGAAGGCTATTTATTAACAGGAAGACATGGAATATTTAGTTCATATGAAGCATTTGTTAGAATAATTGATTCAATGGCTTCACAACATGCCAAATGGTTAAAAGTAACTAAGGAACTACCTTGGAGAAAAGAAATATCATCATTAAATATATTATTAACATCACATATATGGCAACAAGATCATAATGGTTATACTCATCAAGATCCAGGATTCTTAAATCATATGGTTACTAAAAAAGCAGATATAACAAGAATATATTTACCACCAGATACTAATACATTAATTAGTACAATGAATCATGTATTAAAAACAAAAAACTATATAAATGTAGTAGTAGCATCAAAACATCCTAGAATGCAATGGTTTAATAAAGAAGAAGCATTATCTCTTTGTGAAAAAGGATTAGATATTATTAAATGGGCATCAGATGATAATCCAGATGTTGTTTTAGTTGCGTCAGGTGATACACCAACATTAGAAGTATTCGCAGCTACTAGATTATTAAAAGATAATTTAGATATAAGAGTTAGAGTAGTAAATGTAGTAGATTTAATGAAACTTGTATCTAATAAAAAACATCCACATGGATTAACAGATATAGAATATAATAATATTTTTACTGTGGATAAACCAATAATATTCGCATTCCATGGATATCCTAATTTAATACATGAATTAACTTATAATAGAGAAAATAGAAATATGCATGTTCATGGTTATTTAGAAGAAGGTACAATAACAACACCATTTGATATGAGAGTGCAAAATGAACTTGATAGATATCATTTAGTCATAGATGCTCTAAAATATGTAGATATACTTGGAAAAGATAAATTAATTGACTACTGTAATGATATGCTTTTAAAACATCAAGCCTATATTAGAGAAGAAGGTATTGATATAAAAGAAGTAGAAGATTTTAAATGGAGATAGATAAATATTATCTATCTTTTTTATTTTGTGTTATAATCATTCCTGAGGAAGTGATTCTATGGTAGTTTTAGTAACAGGTTCTAGTAAAGGAATTGGGAGAGCTACAATTTTAAAGTATGCTAGAGAAGGATATGATGTTGTTATTAATTATAATAATTCAAAAGAAGAAGCATTATTGTTAGAAGAAGAGGTTAAAAAACTTGGTGTAAAAGCTTTATCGATAAAAGCAGATGTTTCTAATGAAGAAGAAGTTATAAATATGACTAATATTATTAAAAATGAATTTGGTAGTATTGATGTTCTTGTTAATAATGCAGGAATTGCTATTGATACTACTTTTGAAGATAAGACTGTGGATAATTTTAGAAGAATTTTAGAGGTTAATTTAATAGGTACTTTTTTAGTATCTAAATATGCTTCTAAAATAATGAATAAAGGCGTTATTATTAATGTTTCTAGTACAAACGGATTAGATACTGTTTATCCAGAATCACTTGATTATGATGCTTCTAAAGCAGGAGTAATATCATTAACTCATAACTTAGCAAAACAATTTGCACCAAATATTAGAGTTAATGCTATTTGTCCTGGATGGGTAAAAACTGAAATGAATAAAGAATTAGATAATGAATTTATTTCTAAAGAATTAGATAAGATTAAATTAAATAGATTTGCAACAGCTTCTGAAATAGCTGATGCAATATATAATATTTCTATTTGTACTTATATAAATGATGCAATTATTAGAGTGGATGGTGGAGAAAATGCTTAATGTAGTTGAATTAGTTAATAAATGTGAAAAAGAATTAGATAATGAATTTAAAAGAGTTGATGAAATATGCTTTTTAAATTCTAAAAAAGTATTGGATGCTTTTCAAAAGAATAATCTTTCTGAAAGTCATTTTACTACTACAACAGGTTATGGTTATAATGATTTAGGTAGAGATAAAATAGAAAGTATTTTTTGTGATATTTTTAAAGTAGAAAGTGCACTTGTTAGAAGTCAATTTATTTCAGGATCTCATGCTTTAACAGTTGCGTTATTTTCTCTTTTAAGACCAGGAGATTTACTTTTAAGTATTTCAGGTCTTCCATATGATACATTACATGAAGTAATAGGTATAAGAGATAATAATAGTTCACTAAAAAGTTTTGGAATTAATTATGATCAAATAGATTTAGTTAATGATGATTTTGATTATGAAAAAATAGAAAAATATATTAAAAATACTAAAGTTAAAGTAATAGAAATTCAAAGATCAAAAGGATATTCTACTAGAAAAAGTATATCTTATGATAAAGTATCTAAAGTATGTGATTTAATTAAAAGTATTGATAAAGATATAATAATTATGGTGGATAATTGCTACTGTGAATTTGTTAACGACAAAGAAATAACTGAATGTAATATTGATATAGCAGTTGGTTCTTTAATTAAGAATTTAGGTGCTGGTATTGCTCCTAATGGTGCATATATAATTGGAAAGAAAAAATATGTATCTTTAGCAGGAGAAAGATTAACTCTTCCTGGAGAAGGAATGGAAGTAGGTCCTACTCTTGGAATTAATAAGGATATTTTAAAAGGTTTATTCTTAGCACCACAAGTAGTAGCATCATCTATTAAAACCGCAATTTTAACTAGTAAAGTTATGGAAGAATTAGGTTTTGATGTTGAACCTAAATATAATGATGAAAGAGTAGATATAGTACAAAATATTATTTTTAATGATAGTGATAAATTAATTAAATATGTAAGTGGTATTCAAAAGGGTTCTCCAATAGATAGTAATGCAAACTGTGTTCCATGGGATATGCCTGGATATGACGATAAGGTTATTATGGCAAGTGGAAGTTTTACACAAGGTTCTTCAATTGAATTATCTTGTGATGGTCCTATTAGACCTCCATATATAGCATATCAACAAGGTTCTTTAACTTATGAATATGGTAAACTTGGTTTAATAAGAGCAATAGAAGAATTAGGCTTATAATATGGATATAGATAGAATAGTAAGTGAAACTCATAAAAATATGAGTATGAATAAAATAAATGATAGATTATATTTATCTAATAATCAAATAGATATATTAAATAGATATGATATAGAATATAAATCTAAAACTATAGAAGAATTATTATTTGAATTAGATGAAATATTAAATGATAATAATGATTATGAAGATTTAGAAAAATTATCATTAGAACTTGCAGAATTTAATTATTATTACAACACAAAAAAATAGAAGTTAAACTTCTATTTTTATTTTGCAGAGAATGTTGCGACTGCTGTATCTAAGTTTTCACCTTCTAATGATATAGAAACAGCTATTTTATAAGTATCAGTACCATTTAATGAAACAGTTCCATTATCATTATTAATTTCACATTTACCTTCTTGATAAGGATTACAAGATGTAATTTTAAATGTACAATTATTTGTTACATCATTGTTATTACTATCTGTAACAGTTAAATATTTCTTAATTACTAAATCAGCTTTATCATCAGTTAAATTAATTGAATCACTTGCAAAGCTAATTTTATAATCACTTGGATTAATATATGGTCTAGTTCCTCCTGCTGTTACTGCATTAGAATCTAAACTTTGAGTAATCCCATTATTTTGATACATTGCTCTAACAGTATATGTTGTATCATAAGTTTTTTTAGTTAATGAATAACTTGTTCCAGTAGTAAATCCTATTTGATTAGTTTCATTTGTTCTATTATTTTTTTCAATTATTGCATAACCAAATGGTCCATTTGCAGATTGCATATTAGCAAACATTTCTTCAATATGTTGTGCATATAATACATTATTCATTTTCTTAAAGTAATCTAAACTTGTAGTAGCTGGTTCTGAAACAGCACTCCAACTTAATGTTACTTTATTATCAGTTTCATTTATTTTTAGATTCTTTGGAGAATCAATTTTATTATATCTTTGTGATGCTGTAGTAGGTTCAGTACCTTTCTTACAGTATTCAGTTAATTTCATATCATCAGGAGTATTAGGTCCTGGTAATAAAACAGGGAATGTTTCTTTTTCTACAGTTACTTTAACTACAGAATCTGGAACATCAAATGTTTGTTTAGCATCTCTATTTGATAGAGAATCAACTATTTGTCTATATAAGGCATTCTTTTCAACACCGTTTGTATTATAATATCCTTCAACTAATTTATCATAACCATACCAAATTGATACTGTAATTTCTGGTGTATAACCAGCAGTCCATACATCGTTAACAGCATAACTTGGGAAGTTATATCTTTGAATTGTTTCATAATCTAAGTTTGTAGTACCAGTTTTAGCAGCTAATCTAACTCCTGGTACAGTACCACCAATATTACCAGTTCCTTCAACTGCATATAATAAAGTATCTGTAATCATATATGCTGTAGCATCTGACATAACTCTAACTTTTTTACTTTTTAAACTTACAGTTTTACCATTATCAATGTATTCTATTTTAGAAACAGAATATGGTTTATTGAAATATCCTCCATTACCAAATGCTGCATAAGCACCAGCAAGTTGTACTGGATTAGTACCAGTAAATGCTCCTAATGAGTGAGCTTCATGAAGTACTCCTTCAGAATCTATTTCAGGAGTCATTCCTAAATTAGTAACAAATTCTTTTATTTTAGAATTTTCAACATATTGGAATGATTTAACAGCAGGTATATTTCTTGATTCAGCAAGTGCTACTTTTAATGAAATAACACCCATATAACTATTATCCCAGTTTTTTAATGCTGCACCATTACTATATGTATATGGAGCATCATAATATGGAGTTGATTCACAGAAATTATTGTATTCTATTGCTGGAGCATAATCAAATAGTGGTTTAGCAGTAGATCCTATTTGTTTATTAACCATAGTAGCATAGTTATATTGTCTTTCACCAGTTCTATTTCTTCCTCCACCAATTGCAAGTATTGCACCAGTTTGAGTATCTAGAACACCAACACCAGCTTGAATTAAATCATCTTTCCAAGTCCAAGTAACACCATTCATAATGTCATTTAATACTCTTTGTTTACCAGTATCTAATGTAGTATAAATTTTCATACCAGTAGTATATGGACTCTTACCAGTTTTTTCTTCTACTTCATCAAGAACTATATCTATAAATGATTGGAATTCATTTCCATTAGCTTCTGGATTAGATGTTCTTAATAAACTCTTAACTGGAATAGCTTTAGCCATTTCTTCTTCTTCTTTTGTAATATATCCATGCATTCTCATTAAGTATAAAACTGTATTTCTTCTTTTTTCAGTTTCTTCAGGATATCTATATGGGTCATATGCAGATGGTGCTTGGAATAAACCAGCAATTATAGATGCTTCAGATAAGTTAATATCTGATACTGATTTTCCAAAGTAACTTTGACATGCTTGTTCAACACCATAAGAACCATTTCCTAAGAAAGGAGTATTAACATAATATTCTAATATTTGTTCTTTTGTATAATTTTTTTCTAGTTTAAATATAGATATATAAATATCTGTAAATTTTCTTGTAATTGTTTGATCTACAGTAGTGAAGTTATTTTTAACAACTTGCATTGATATTGTAGAACCACCACCGGCATTACCATGATGAGTTAATTTATTAATAATTTGACCAACAGCTGCTTTTGTAAATCTTGGTAAATCAAAACCATTATGTTGATAATATCTAGAATCTTCAGTTGCTACTATAGCATCTACTAAAACTTGTGGTAAATCATTATAAGTAACTTTTTTTCTTTTTTCGATACCTATTTTAGTAATTTGATTTCCATCTTTATCATAGATAATTGATGATTCTGCTCTATATAAGTTATCTGGATTAAAATCAGGAGCATTAACAACAATATATATTGAGAATATTACTCCTCCTATTAAACATAATAATATGAATAATAAGAATAAATTTAATAACCATTTAAATATTTTTCTTTTTCTTCTTTTCTTCTTTTTGATAGTTACACTATCTTCCTTTGCTTTATTTACTTTTCCCTTATTCTTTTTTAACATCTTTTCATAACCTCCGCTTTTTATTAATACTACATTCAAAATTCCAAATACAATTAAGAAAAGAATTCCTACTAATAGTTTTTTAAATAATAGAATAATAATTATTATAAATATAATTAAATTAATGATTGAATATAATTTATACTCATTAATATAATTTATAATCTTTTTCATTATATTTTTAATATCAAATTTTCTTTTCATTTTTATCTCCTATATAATTATCAATAATTTTAATATAATCAATTATTGGATTATAACTATCTTTTAACAAATATCCTTTTTCTTCAATATAAGATAATGGAATAGATTTTCTATCATTATCTTTTATATAATTACTAAAGTCTTCAGTAAATAATAAAAATGTTTTATTAATAGTTGTAAATCTAATAATTAAAAAAGAAATTCCACCATGTTTTAAAACTTTTTCTAAATGCACTATTTGATGTTTATGAATATTATTTAAATTAAATGCAGTTTTAGACTTAGTTTCTTTAGCTTCAAAGTCAATATACTTTCCTTTATAAATACCATTATAATCTGTAGTAGAAGGAACTTCATAATAAGCTTCTACTATTTTAGTATTTATTCTATTATTATAGTTTACTTTAACAACCTTAATAGGTGTAGGTTTTTTATATATAACTGCAATATCATTATCTAAATAATATTTATTTGAACTATTTATATCACTTTCAAGAGTCATACCTCTATGTGCATAATTTATAAAAGTGGTTTTTTCAATTTTTGATTTGTTTGGATAATTCATATTACCACCAAATTTATTATACTATAAAATTAAGTTTAATGATAGTTTTAAGACTAAAAAAAATATTAATTTTTGTTATTCTTTTTCTATTACTAAAAACTATTGTCGAAAGTAATGAAAATATTTTTATTTATAATAAAATATTTATGAGGAGGAAATATGAACAATTTATACGTTATATTTGTTTTAAATAATATGATTGATGAAGTAAATGATGTAAAATATAATTATAATTTAAAATTATGTAAAACTAGTAAAACGATAGTAAATTGACAAGATTAGTATTTCTTTTTATAATTAGTAGTAGGTGATTTGAATTGAATAATGATAAAGATATAGTTTTAAGTTCGGATACTTTATTAAATTGGGATTTTAAACTTGATGCAAGAGGTTATAGACCACAAGAAGTTGATAAAGTTTTAGACATTGTAATAAATGATTATAAAATTTTCAATAGAAAAGAAAAAGAATATCAAGAAAAGATTGATGAGTTAAATAAACAAATATTAGATTTAAAACATCAATTAAGAAACGCTAATGAAAATATGCAAATATTTAAAGCTAGTGAAAAAGAAATAACAAATCTAGATTTAATAAAAAGGGTATCACAATTAGAAAAAATTATATATGGTAAAGAAGAATAATAGTTTTTTAGGTAAACGCTGCATTTTAAAAGTAATGTAGAGGAAAGTCCATGCTCGCACTGTTCTGAGATGACAGTAGTGTTTGTGTATAGGGAATAAATAACCTATAGTAGTTTAATGCTAACGGCGAAAAGAATCCTAAGGGTAACTATGGATAATTTTCATAAAGTGCCACAGAGACGATGTTTCTTGAAAAAGAAAAGTGAAACGTTGGTAAACCCCACAAGCGAGAAACCCAAAATATGGTAGGGGAACTCTTAGAGGAGAATTTGAATCTAATAAGAGATGATTAGTCATAGATAAATGTTTACCACCGGTAACGGTACAAAACATGGCTTATTAAAAACTATTATTTTTTTTAATAATTAAGGAGTGAAAAAATGAAAGACATTGGTGAAAAATTAAAAAGCACCCGTGAAAAAACTGGAATATCAATTGAAGAAGCTGCAGAAGATTTAAACTATAAAGCATCTTTACTTGAAGAAATAGAAAATGGTAACTATAAAAGCTTTAAAGATAAATTTGTTTTAAAAACAATTGTTAGTGATTATTCAAAATATTTAGGATTAGATGTTGAAGAAATAATTGATGAATTTAATGATTTTGTTTTTGAATCAACTTCTAAAATACCATTAGAAGATATAGAAAAAGCAAGTAAATTAAAAGAAAAACATCAAGATGTAAAAATAGCATCTCCATATACAGCAACTGAAGAAAAAGATAAAGTGCCAAAATATATGTATGCAATATTAATATTATTTATATTAATAATTGTATCAGTAGTTTTATATTTTGCATTTAAACCAAAAACTAATGAGTCATTTAATATAAGTTACAATGTAGGTGAAGTGTATGAAGAAAGAATTTAATAAAAATATTCCAAATAGATTAACAATGGCTAGAATTATTATTTCATTATTTGTAATAGTGTTCTTATTATTTCCGTTTGATATGGTTAATATAAGTTTTAAAAAGTTTTTAATTAATGGATCTGTAGTAATAGATGTGAAACTATTAATTGCTGCAATACTATTTGTTATAGCATCAGTAACAGATTTCTTAGATGGTTATTTAGCAAGAAAATATGATGCAGTAACAGATTTTGGAAAAGTAATGGATGCAATTGCTGATAAGATTTTAGTTAATGGAATATTAATTATATTATCAGGACAAGGATTTATTTCTCCTGTAATACCAGTAATTATTATTTTAAGAGATACAGTTGTTAATACAATCAAAATGGTAGCAGGTAATAATGGATCTGTAGTTGCTGCAATTAAAACTGGTAAATTTAAAACAGCATTTTTAATGATAGGTATTACACTTAAGTTATTAGGAAACTTTCCATTAGGCTTAGTTAATATATCACTTGATGATTTCTTCTTAATAACAGCAACAGTATTATCTTTAATATCTGGTGTTGAGTATTTTAATATATATAAAAAGTATTTTATAAATAAGTAATAATAGAAAAGATTTTTATACTAAAATCTTTTTTTTTATTAAGCAAAAATAAAAAAATAGAACAAAAAAGCATAAAAACAAACAAATGTTTGAAAAGTACTTGCAATTATAAAATTTGTGTATTATAATTATATTGTATTTTGTTAGGAGGATAAATTAATGGCTAAAACAAATGAAGTAAATGATAAAGATCAAATCTTATCACAAGTATTATCTGATATAGAAAAACAATTTGGTAAGGGCGCAATTATGAAACTAGGTAGTGAATCACATTTAGAAGTAGACGCAGTTTCAAGTGGTTCATTATCATTAGATATAGCACTAGGTATTGGTGGATATCCTAAAGGAAGAATAATTGAAATCTATGGACCTGAATCAAGTGGTAAAACTACTTTTGCATTACATGCAATTGCTGAAGTACAAAAACAAGGTGGAAGAGCAGCATTTATTGATGCAGAACATGCTTTAGATCCTGTTTATGCAAAAAATCTTGGAGTTAATATAGATGAATTATTATTATCTCAACCAGATACAGGAGAACAAGCATTAGAAATATGTGATGCTCTTGTTAAGAGTGGAGCAATTAATATTGTTGTTATAGACTCAGTTGCAGCATTAGTTCCACAAGCTGAAATTGAAGGTGAAATGGGGGATAATCATGTTGGTTTACAAGCAAGATTAATGTCTCAAGCTTTAAGAAAATTATCTGGAACTATTAATAAAACTAATACTATTGCAATTTTTATTAACCAATTAAGAGAAAAAGTAGGTGTATTATTTGGTAATCCTGAAACAACTACTGGAGGAAGAGCATTAAAGTTTTATTCTTCTATTAGAATGGATGTTAGAAGAGCTGAAGCTATAAAACAAGGTGAAAATGTAATAGGAAGTTATACTAAAGTTAAGATAGTTAAGAATAAGGTAGCCCCACCATTTAAACAAGCTAATATTGAAATTATGTATGGTACAGGTATTAGTAAAGAAGGAGAAATTGTTGATATAGCAGTTCAAGATGGAATAATAGAAAAGAGTGGTTCTTGGTACTCTTATAATGGTGAAAAGATTGGCCAAGGAAGAGACACTGTTAAAGCCCTATTAAAAGAAAATCAAAAATTATCTAAAGAAATTGAATTAAAAATTAGAGAAAAACATAATTTAAAAGCTCAAAAAGAAACTAAATAGTTTCTTTTTTTGACATATTAATTATTTTTTGTTAATATGTTTAACGTTTAAAAAAAGAGGGGGATAATTAATGAATCAAGTAAAATTTGTAGATGATAGAATTAAAGAAGTAAAGGATTGGTTAAAGAAATATCCTGGTTTAACAATAGTCCCTTCCTATGAAAAAAACGATTTTTATAAATATGAAGATTGTAATGTTAATGATAAATCTATTAGAGAAGGATACAAAAATATTTTACAAAGATATGATTATTTAAGGTCCATAGCTATTAAAGGTAAAATGACCAGTGAGCAATTAGAAGAAGTTTATAGTGCTAATATTGGTGGAGAATTTGGATATAATGATTACGTTATTAAATTATCTAATTCTTTCAATGTTTCAATTGTTGATGCGGCATATGTAGTAAATAAATATGGCAATTTAGAAAATCTTTTTAAAAAAGAAAATAAAAATGAATTAGATAAAAGACTAATTAAAGAATTTGATAAACATGTTTGCGATTTAGATGAAACAAATGATGAACATGTATTTTCTAGAATTGCGGCAGCTATAATTGGGATTTACAATTGTGATTTAAAAAATAATTATTTTTTATTTACTTCTGATAAATTAAAAGAAGCAATAGATAAATTAAATGAAACTGAAAAAAGAATTATTAAAGAAAAATTTTATCATCCAATAAATACCATGCCTGCTACTAATCAAATTTGTAGAAAATTAAATATGCCAGTTGATATTTATCATAGTAATCTTGTAAATATATTTAGAAAACTATGTATTTTAAATGAAATAAATCCTTTTATTATTGATTTTACAGATTATATTAATAGATCAGATATTTCATTATCAAAAAAGGAACAACTAATTGATTCACACTTAAAAATAAGAACACTAATTGATGAAAAAAACAAACCATATAATACATTCTTAAAAGATTCATTAGTTAATTCGAATGGATATTTTAATTTAGAAAATAGTCACGCAACTGAATTTGATTATAAACCAAATGATAGAATAGAGTTTAAAAGAATAAAGTGTATAATTGATCATCAAACTAGGGTTCAATGTGATCATGTTGAAAAGAATAGAAAATATATGAAGAGAATAAATGGTAAAAAAAGTTATTATGAAAATAAGTAAGTGGTTTTAAACCACTTATTTTTGTGTTATAATCTTTTTTGTAATAGGAGAAATAAGTATGTGTGGTATAGTTGGATATGTAAGTTCAAAAAAAGCAAAATTAGAAACTATTGAAGCAATGGCTAATAATATTATTCATAGAGGACCAGATGATTTTGGTTATTATGTTAAAGACAAAGTTGCGCTTGGTCATAGAAGATTATCTATAATAGACCTTGCAAATGGTAAACAACCTATGAAAACAGATGATGGTTCGTTAATAATAGTTTTTAATGGTGAAATATATAATTATTTAGAATTAAGAGAAGAATTAAAAAAAATAGGTTATAAATTTAGTACTAATTCTGATACTGAAGTTTTATTAAAAGGGTATCAAGAATGGGGAAAGAAAGTAACTACTAAATTAAGAGGAATGTTTGCGTTTGCAATTTATGATGAAACTAAAAAAGAAATGTTTTTAGCAAGAGATCAATGGGGAATTAAACCATTATATTATGCTTTATTTGATAAATCATTTATGTTTGCATCAGAAATAAAGGCATTACTTCCAAATCCTGATTTTAAAAAAGAATTTAACGAAGAAATTCTTTCTGCATATCTTTGTTTTAATTCAGTCCCAACTTCTGAAACGTTTTTTAAGGGCGTTTATAAATTAGAACCTGGTTATCAATTAACAGTTAAAAATGGTAAAATTAAAAAAGAAAGATTCTTTAAGTTTGAATTTATTAAAACAAATGAAACAAAAGAAGAACTAATTGAAGAATTAAAAGACGCTATGAAAGATTCTGTAGAGCATCATAAAATTTCTGATGTTGAAGTAGGCTCTTTTTTAAGTAGTGGAGTAGATTCATCTTATGTTGTATCGTTATTAAAACCAAATAAAACTTATACAGCATCCTTTGATAATAAGTATTCTAGTTATGATGAAATTAGTTACGCTAAAGATTTATGTGATAAATTAAATATTACAAATAAATCATATACAATTACAAAAGAAGAATATTTAAATGAATTTCCAAAGATTATGTATTATATGGATGAACCATTAGCAGATCCTGCCGCAATAGCTTTATATTTTGTTGCGAAAGCTGCATCTAAAGACGTTAAAGTAGTAACATCAGGAGAAGGTGCAGATGAATTATTCTGTGGATATGGTGATTATATGGAAGAAGCAACACATACTTGGTATAATAAAATTCCATATCCAATTAGACATTTTGCATCAATGCTTGTATCAAATTATAAATTAAGAGAAAAACGAGGACTTAATTTTATTTATAGAAGAGGTCAAAAACTTGAAAATGATTTTATTGGAGTATCTAGAGTATTCACAGATCAAGAAGCAAATAAAATTGTTAAATTAAAAAATCAAATTCATACAAGAGAAATTGTTAAACCATATTATGAAGAATATAAAAATGAAAGTAATACTGTTAAAAGACAAATAATAGACTTTTATTTCTGGCTTGTTAATGATTTCTTAGTTGCGGTAGATAGAAATACAATGATGTTTAGCTTAGAAGCAAGAACTCCATTCCTAGATAAAAAGGTTTATGAAGTTGCAAGAAAGTTACCACAAGAATTAAAAATAAATAAAGAAACTTCAAAGGTTGCATTAAGAGAAGCAGCTAAGTCTGTAATACCAAATGAATCATATAAAAAGAAAAAACTAGGTTTTCCAGTTCCATTAAGAGTATGGATTAGAGAAGATGAATTATATTTTAAAATAAAAGAAAAATTTTCTTCTCCTTTAGCGGAGAAATTCTTTGATAAAAAAAGAATACTTAAATTATTAGAAAACCATAGAAGTGGAAAAGTAGATTGTTATAAAAAAGTATGGAATATATATACATTCTTAGTGTGGTATGAACAATACTTTGATGAAAAGGCTAATTAAAAATTAGTCTTTTTTTAAATTGATTGACTTTATCAAAAATAAATTTTATACTAGAAGTGTATAGTTTATTAATTTAAGTTATATAAAATAAAGGAGAAAAAATATGGAACAAAAATTATTGTTTTCCATATTTGGATTGATTTTTGGTGTAATAATTACAAGTATAATTGTATTATTATTAAACAAATCAAAAGAGAAAAAATCTGATAATATACTAGAAAAAGCTAGAAAAGAAGCTGAAAAATATAAAAGAGATTCTATATTAGAATTAAAAGAAGAACAATTTAAATTAAAACAAGATTTTGAAAAAGAATTAAAAGATAAAAAAGAAGAAGCAAAAGATCTTGAAGAAAGAATGCAAGCTAGAGAAAATAGTATTGATAGACGTGATCAAATACTAAATGATAGAGAAAATTTATTATCAGAAAAAGAAAACAACATTATAGAAAGACAAAAAGAAATTCAAAAATTGGAAGACAGAGCTAATGAAATTATAAAAGAAGAATTAAATCGTCTTGAAGAAATATCAGGTTTAACAAAAGAAGAAGCTAAAAAGAGAATTATGTCTAGGGTAGAAGAAACTATGACTAAAGAAATAGCCGCTTATATTAAAGATAAAGAAGCTGAAGCTAAACTTGATGTTGATAAAAAGGCAAAGGATATGCTTGTTTCATCTATGCAAAAATATAGCGCAGATGTAACAAATGAAATAACTGTATCAGTAATTAATTTACCTAATGATGATATGAAGGGTAGAATTATTGGTAGAGAAGGTAGAAATATTAGAACAATAGAAGCAGTTACAGGTGTTGATTTAATAATTGATGATACTCCAGAAGCTATAGTTGTATCTAGTTTTGATCCTTTAAGAAGAGAAATAGCAAAAGCTACAATTGAAAATCTTATTAAGGATGGAAGAATTCATCCTGGAAGAATTGAAGAAATATATGATAAAACTTGTGAAGAATATAAGAAGTTAATTATTGAAAAAGGTGAAGAAGCAGTATTTAAACTAGGTTTAGGTAAGATGGATCCTGAATTAATAATGACTATTGGTAGATTATATTTTAGAACAAGTTATGGTCAAAATGTATTACAACATTCTATAGAAGTTGCTAATTTAGCTGGTATAATGGCTGGTGAAATTGGTGAAAATGTTGCACTTGCTAAAAGAGCAGGATTACTTCATGATATAGGAAAAGCAATAGATTTTGAAGTAGAAGGTTCTCATGTTGATATTGGTGCTGATTTAGCTAGAAAATATGATGAAGATGAAGTAGTATTAAATACTATTATGTCTCACCATGGTGATTGCGAACCAACAAGTATAATTGCTGAATTAGTTGCAATAGCAGATTCAATTAGTGCATCAAGACCTGGTGCTAGAAATGATTCGTTAGAAAATTATGTAAAGAGATTACAACAATTAGAATCGATTGCTAATGATTTTAATGGCATTGAAAAGAGTTATGCAGTACAGGCTGGTAGAGAATTAAGAGTTATTGTTAAACCAGAAGAAATTGATGAATTATCATCTGTTAAATTAGCAAGAGATATTAAAAATAAAATTGAAGAAGAACTTCAATATCCAGGTACAATTAAAGTAGTTTTAATTAGAGAAACTAGAGTAGTAGAAGAAGCTAAATAGCTTCTTTTTTCATATTTATAAATAGTATTTCATAATATTAATATAGGTGAAATTATGAAAAATATAATAAATTATTACTATAATATTAATATTCTTAATTTATATGAAGTTAATAATAAATATTATTTTAATTACAAAAATAATGATTATATTTTTCTTTTTTTTGATAGATTAATATTTGAAGCACCATCAATTTATAATGTGTATTTAGAATTAAAAAGAAGAAGAGTATTAACAAATGATATAGTTTTAAATAAAGATAATCAAATACTTACCATTGTAGATGGAATGCCATATATATTAATAAAAGATAATCTTAAAAATAGAATGATAAACATAAATGATTTGTTATATTTTCAAAATAATACTTCTAATATGAATTTTGATAAGAAAATGATTAGATTTGATTATGTTAAAATGTGGGAATCTAAAATAGATTTTTATGAAGAACAATATAAGACAATACAAAAGCAATATAAATTGATTGATGATAGTTTTGATTTTTATATAGGACTTGGTGAAAACGCTATTAGTTATTTAGTTAATAATAAGATTAAACAAGTGGATTTTTTCGTTTCTCATAGAAGAATAGATATAAATAAAGGGTCTTTTGATTTTTATAATCCTGTTAATTATATTATAGATTCTAGAGTTAGGGATTTATCTGAGTTTATAAAGAATTCTTTTTTTAATAATAAAATAAATTTTGATATTATAAAAATATATTTAGATTACATGAATTTTAGTAAAGATGAGTATGTATTATTAATTAGTAGATTATTATTTCCAACATATTATTTTGACATGTATGATTTAATTGTAAATAAAAAAATAGATCAAAGTGCTCTATTAAATATAATTGAAAGAACAGGAGAATATCTTTCAATGCTTAAAAAAATATTTATGTATATTGTATATCAAAAAAAGACCAATATTCCTTTTATCGAATGGATAATTAAGGAATATTAGTCTTTAATTTGTTTTACTTCTAATACTTCTGGTATTTCAGAAGTTAATATAGCTTCTACTGTATCTTTAATTTCTGAATCTGCAATACTGCAGTTAGCGCATGCACCGGTTAACTTTACATATACTATGCCATCTTCATACTTTATAAAATTAACGTCTCCACCGTCATTCATTAGAAATGGTCTTATTTTTTCTATTACAAACTTAATATGTTCAACTACATCCATATTTGTTTCCTCCAAAGTAATTATACATTAATATTAAAATAAATTCAAAAAAATTTATAATTTAATAAAAAAAGTGATATAATAACCGATAGGTGAAGAAAGATGTATAAGATTAATGATATTATTAATGTTACTATTACATCTATTCTAAGTTATGGAGTTTTTGTTAAAGCTGATAATGATTATACTGGTTTAATTCATATATCAGAAATAAATGGCAAATATATTTATAATATAAAGAATTATTTTAAAGAAAATAAATCTATTAAAGCTAAAATAATTGGAATTAATGAAGAAAAGAAACAATTAAATCTAACTTTAAAAAATATTGCCAAAAATACCAAAAAAACAAATCAAAATCAATTGAAAGAAAATGGTTTAGGCTTTAAAGAATTACATGATAGCTTACCAAAATGGATAGATGAAACAAAAAAAGAAATAGAAAATAGTAAATAATATAAAAAAAGTTAGAAATCTCATTGACAAATGTTCTTAAGAATGATATAGTTAATTACGTCAATGTTTTTGGATTCTTAGCTCAGTTGGTTAGAGCACCTGCCTTACAAGCAGGGGGTCATAGGTTCGAGTCCTATAGAGTCCACCATGTGTGCCGAAATAGCTCAATTTGGTAGAGCAACTGACTTGTAATCAGTAGGTTACGGGTTCAAGTCCTGTTTTCGGCACCACTTTTTTGGGAAGATAGCGAAGTGGCTAAACGCGGCAGACTGTAAATCTGCTCCTTCGGGTTCGGTGGTTCGAATCCACCTCTTCCCACCATGGATTGCCTTGTAGCCAAGTGGTAAGGCATCAGACTTTGACTCTGACATGCGCTAGTTCGAATCTAGCCAAGGCAGCCATTTTAGTTTATACATGTCCTGTTAGCTCAGTCGGTAGAGCACTTGACTTTTAATCAAGGGGTCATGCGTTCAAGTCGCATACAGGACACCATTTAAAAAAAATAAGTTGGTTTATACCAACTTTTTTTGTTATGTATTGACTATTATTAATTAATGCATATAATATCTATTCAAAAAAGGAGTTTAATTATATGAAAGTAAATAAAGACAAATTAAAACTATTTATTCCATTTTTTCTTTCATCTTCACCTACAATATATCATTTAATAAGTAATACTAATATACCACTAATTGAATCATTATTGTGTATGTCATTTACAATCTATTCTATAGGTACTTCAAATTATATAACTGATAAAATAAAGGTTAAAACTTATTTAAATGAACATAATCTAATAGAGAGTTATGAAGGATATGATGAACTTTTAAAATATTATAACGAATATTTAAAAGAATTTTCAGAGTTTATTAAATATTATAAAATTGAAGATGCTTTTTTCTTTAATACACTTGTTACTAAGTTAATTCATGATGGCTATTTCTCTTTTTCTGGTTTATATCAATATGAAAATTCTTTAATTTCTAATAAAATAAAGAATTATAAAGAAGATGTATATTTATTAGGTAGTAGAGTATTTACAGATTATGGTATATGTAGACATTGTGCAAGTTTTTTAAATGATATTAATAATGAATCTGGATTTAATTCTATATCTTTATTAGTAAGACCAGTAAATGAAAATAGTATTTATTTAAAAACTTCAAAATTATTTCCTTCAGATTATTCTAATCACATGGTAATAGGAATTAATACCAAAGAAGGAAAATTCTTATTTGATCCTACAAATAAATCAGCAGGTGAATTTTTAAGCAATGCTCATGCAAAAAGAAAAAGTATTGTGGAATTTAAAAAGAATTCAGAATATGCAGTTACAGATGTTTTATCAACTTCTAGTTTAATATTTAATGATTTTAATTATCATAAGTTAACAAATTTTAAGAATAGTGATTTTAAAAAAATAGAAGATGATAAATATTTGATATCATTAAAGGATTCAATCAATTTATTAGAAGGAGATAGACTTAGATTTCTTGAATTTAGAAAAAAAGAATTAAAGTTAATTAAAACTATTTCTAATTTGCATAAGCAAGTTATTGATTCTAATAATAACTATCATATAGATAATATAATAGATAGAGATGAAGATGATCCAAGCTATAATGATTTAACTTCCATCATACAAAAATTAGAATTGAAAAATACATTAAAATAATTATTTATAAAAAATGCTTTATTTTATTTCTAAAATATAGAAAAAAGGTATTGCATTTTTTTTAATTTTATATTATACTTAATCATGTCCAGCAAGGATATATATGGTGCACGCCTTAGTGGCGGAATTGGTAGACGCACAGGACTTAAAATCCTGCGGGAGTCAAATCCCGTGCCGGTTCAAGTCCGGCCTGAGGCACCATTTATGGAGAAGTACCCAAGTCTGGTTGAAGGGACTGGTCTTGAAAACCAGGAGGTCGGGCAACTGGCGCGGGGGTTCGAATCCCTCCTTCTCCGCCAAATTAAATTTTTAAAATTTTTGCATCGCGGGGTGGAGCAGTTTGGTAGCTCGTCGGGCTCATAACCCGAAGGTCATAGGTTCAAATCCTATCTCCGCAACCAATGATAATAAACAACTTTTTCAAAGTTGTTTTTTTGTTAAAAAAAGTGTTGATTATACTTTGTGTTAGTGTTAGAATTATTCAAGGAGGTAAGTATGAAGAAGGGTTTTTTATTAAGTTTATTACTTGCAGTTGTAGTTCTTTCAACTGGTTGTGCTAGCAAAGAAGCTAAATTAGTTTGTAAACAAACAGCTAGTGGTGTAGATGTTACATTCAATGTTGATTTTGCTGGTAAAGTAATTAAAAATATGGATTTCTCTTATGATATGGATTTATCTAAATATTCTGATGCTCAAATTGAAGCTATTGGAAAACAAGATTTCTGTTCAAGAGTTAAATCTTCTATGAGTACTTTTAAAGATGCATTCTCTAATTGTAATCAAGAAATTAGTAGTAAACATTTAAATGTAAAAGCTGAATTAGATGTTAACAAAGTTGCTAAAGATTATGTTAGTAAAATTGCTAAACCAGAAAGTGCTAAAGCTGAATTAGAAAAAGTTGGATATACTTGTACTATTCAAAGATAAAAATTAATGATTTATTCATTAATTTTTTTCTTTTTTAATATAATTTATTGGTGATAAAAGATGATTACATTCCTAAAGGCATTACTAATTGGTATTTGTGCTGTTTTACCTGGTGTCAGCGGTTCTTTAATCATGATTAGTTTAGGAATATATGATAAATTAATAGAAATTATTAATAATCATAAAATAAAAGATAACAAATTATTTCTTTTATATCTGTTAGTTGGTATTTTAATAGGAATGTATAGTGCATCTTTTTTATTAATATATATGTTTAAATATAAAGCTATTTTGTATTATATTTTTATAGGTATTATTTTAAGTGAAGTTCCTTTTATAGTAAAAAAGATACATATAAAAGGTAGAATAAAGTTAGTTCCATTAGTTTTATCTTTTATTTTTTCTATATTATTAGATTCTTTAAATAAACAAAATGCATTATCTAGTTATTCTTTTTTTAGATATTTTATTGGTGGAATTCTTTTTTCCTTTGGTAAAGTATTCCCAGGTATTAGTAGTTCCTTTTTTTTATTGTGTCTTGGAATATATGATAAGATTATTATTTTAGTTATTAATCCTTTTTACCTTTTTAAATATCTATATTTATATATACCTTTTTTAATAGGAGCGGTTTTAGGCTTAATTATATTTCTTAAATTACTTAGTTATTTAATGAAAAAATATTATGAAATTATATATAGTATTATATTAGGATTGTTATTTTCATCTACAATAATTCTCTTTCCAAGTTTTTCTTTTAATAAAGAAAATATCGTTGGTTTTACACTTATGGCATTAATATTTGTTATTTTTATTAATAATAAATATAAAAATAATTAATAAGTATTGACAAAAACATAAAAAATTTAGTATACTTAATTTGCATTTTGAATGTGGTTCCGTGGTGTAGTGGTTAACACGTCTGCCTGTCACGCAGAAGATCGAGGGTTCAAGTCCCTTCGGAACCGCCATTTTTTATTTATGCAAAAAATGGCTCTGTAGCTCAGTAGGTAGAGCACAGGACTGAAAATCCTGGTGTCGGCAGTTCGATCCTGCCCGGAGCCACCATTTTTAAAAAAGTAGTTACGCGCTCGTAGCTCAGCTGGATAGAGTGTTTGGCTACGAACCAAAAGGTCAGGGGTTCGAATCCCTTCGGGCGCACCACTTTTTTTGGTAATATACATTTCGGGAAGTAGCACAACTTGGCAGTGCGCGTGGTTTGGGACCATGAGGTTGCAGGTTCAAATCCTGTCTTCCCGACCATTTAAATAATAAACAACTTGTAAAAGTTGTTTTTTTATTATTTTGCTTGACAAGTATACTTGGCATGTGATATTATTTAATTGCCAAGTGAACTTGGTAAGGAGGAAATATGAAAAGAGAAGAAATATTAGAAAGAGCAAAAAAAGAAAATAATGAAAAAGATTATGCAACGTTAGAAATTGAAAATGATGCACGTATTTATGCTTCATCAGCAATATTAATTTTTATATCTGTATTATTTTTTATTGAAGATATAATTTTAAAAGGAAAGATGAATAGATCTATATTTTGTATTTTAAGTTTATATAATGCAGTTCTTCATGGGTACAAATTAATTAAAACTCATAAAAAGAATGAAATCTTTTTTACTGTAATTTGGACATTTTTAACAGTGGCATATTTTGTTTTATATATTAAAATGATTTTAAATTAGTTTTATGAATAATGAATTAGTTTTAAAGAATAGACTTAAAGAAATTAGAAATAAGAAAAATATGTCACAATCAGATTTAGCTAAAATGATTGGTGTGTCAAGAAATACAATTAGCTCAATAGAAACATTACAATATTGTCCAACTGCAAAACTTGCATTAGTAATCGCAGTAGCGTTAGATTTAAAATTTGAAGATATATTCTATTTTTGAAAAAAGATTATTATTAATCTTTTTTCTTTTTTTTGCCATACTAATAATGGTGATATTGTGATAAGTAAAGATATGTTAAAAAAATTAAAAAGAAATTTTATGAGTAATGAACAAAATATAATAAGAAATAGAATACTTAATAAGACTGCGTTTGTTGATTTAGTATTAGATTATGAAGATACAATGGATATTCCTTTTAATATAGAGGTTATAACTCATAGAGTAGTTGATCAAAAGGCAACAGGTAGATGCTGGTCTTTCGCAGGATTAAATATATTAAGGGAAGAAGTAATAAAAAAATGTAATCTAAATGAATTTGAATTATCTGGAAGCTATATTGCTTTTTATGATAAACTTGAAAGATTTAATACTTTAATGGAAAGATTAGAAAATGATAATAAAGATGTATATGATAGAAATACACAAAATATTTTAATGATAGGAATAGATGATGGAAGTTCTTTTTCTTTCTTTAAAGATTTAGTTAAGAAATATGGAGTAGTTCCAAAAAGTGTTTTTACTAACAGTTTTTCTTCAAATGATACTAGTGAATTAAATGATATATTATCAAGGTTATTAAGAAAATATTATTTAGAATTAGAAAAAACTTCTGATGCTTCTAAATTAAAAGAAAAGTATTTAAATTATTGCTTTAAAGTACTAGGAAGTGTATATGGAATTCCAAAAGATAAATTTAATTTTGAATATATAGATAAAGATAATAAATATCATATGGATAAGGATTTATCACCAAAAGAATTTTATGATAAATATATAGGAGTTGATTTAGATGATTATATAGAAATATATTCTTATAAAGATAATAAATATAGTTTTAATCATTTATATTCTAAAGAAGGGGGATCTTTAATTAGTGGTAAAAAAAGTACTCCTGTTTTAAATATAGATTATAAAAGAATAGAAGAATTAATTATTAAATCTTTAAAAAATAATGAACCTGTTTATTTTAGTTCTTCAACTACTACTAAATATGAAAATGGATTATGGATTGATTTGATAAGTAGGTATTCTAATTTGTTTGATATAGATTTATATATGAATGGAGTAGATATTTTTAAGACTTATGGAACTAAGAATGAACATTCGATGGTAATTACTGGTGTTAATACTAATTTAAAATTTAAAAAATGGAAAATTGAAAATAGTTGGGGAGATAAGGAAGGGAAAAATGGATATTTTATTATGGAAGATAAGTTTTTAAAAAATTATATGTTAAGTGTAGTTATTAATAAAAAATATTTAAATAATAAGGAATTAGAAGTATTAAAAAGTAAACCGGTTATAGTAAATAAATGGGATTATAGATTTATGAATTAAAGAGTTTTAATAACTCTTTTTTTTAGTCATATAATATTATTGACTAATTATTTTAACTGGTTTATTATTAGTATTACGTGGTTAGGAGATTATAAAATGTTTAGATTATTTAAGTGTTTTAAATTAAAAGAATATATTTTAATGTTATTAGTTACATTTTTTGTTTTTTGTGAAGTATATTTAGAATTAAAAATGCCTGATTATATGCAACAAATAACAGTATTAGTACAAAGTGATGTAACTAATATTAAAGAGATTATTTTAAATGGTACGTATATGCTTTTATGTGCATTTGGATCTTTATTATTTACTGTAATAGTAGGTTATATAATAGCATATATTTCTAGTATTTTTTCTTTTAGAACTAGAAAAAGAATTTTTGATCATACTTTAGATTTTGGTTTAGAAGAAATTAAAAAGTTTAAAGCAAGTAGTTTAATAACTAGAACTACAAATGATGTTACTCAAATAGAAATGTTTTTAGGAATGGGATTAATTTTATTAATGAAATCATTTATGACTGCTATTTGGGCTATTTTAAAGATATTAAATAAGAATATGGTTTGGAGTATAGCAACTTTAATTGCAGTAGTTATTTTACTAATGGTAATTGGAATTATTACTATTATTGTAGTACCTAAGTTTAAATTAATTCAAAAGTTAACAGATAAATTAAATGGTACTGTTAGAGAAAATTTAACAGGAATAAGAGTGGTTAGAGCTTTTAATGCAGAAAAGTATCAAAAAGATAAATTTGAAGCGATTAATAAAGATTTGACAAAAGAACAATTATTTAATCAAAAGACTTTTTCTATATTACAACCTGTTATGTTACTTGTTATGAATGGATTAGCATTAGTAATTTATTTTATAGGAGCATATTTAATTAAAGATGCATCATTTACAATGAAGTTACCTTTATTTGCAGATATGATAGTATTTAGTAGTTATGCTCTTCAAGTAATTATTTCATTTTTAATGCTTGCATTTGTATTTATTATTTTACCAAGAGCAGAAGTTTCTGCTAAGAGAATAAATGAAGTTTTAAATACTAAAATATCTATTGAAAGTGGAAATGTAATAAAAGTAAAAGAACAAGGAACAATAGAATTTAAAAATGTTAGTTTTAAATATCCAGATGCAGAAGAATGCATTTTGAATAATATTAGTTTTAATATTAATAAAGGAGAAACAGTTGCGTTTATAGGTTCTACTGGTTCAGGTAAATCTACTTTAGTAAATTTAATCCCAAGATTCTATGATGTTACTGAAGGAGAAATATTAGTTGATGGAATTAATGTTAAAGATTATAAATTAGAAGAATTATATAATAAAATAGGTTATATATCTCAAAAACCAGTAATATTTGATGGAACTATATCATCAAATGTTAATTTTGGTACTAGTAAAAAGAAGATTACTAAAAAAGATATAGAAGAAGCTATTAAATTATCAGAAGCTGAAGAATTTGTTTTAAAGATGGATAAAACTTATAATGAACATATTGCATCTAGTGGAAGTAATATTTCTGGTGGACAAAAACAAAGATTATCTATAGCAAGAGCATTAGCAAAAAAATCAGAAATATATATATTTGATGATTCCTTTTCCGCACTTGATTATAAAACAGATTCTAAATTAAGAAAGAATTTAAAAAAGTATATGAGTGATTCTACAATTTTAATTGTGGCACAAAGAATAGGAACTATTATGAATGCTGATAAAATTATTGTTTTAGATGAAGGTAAAATGGTAGGAATGGGTACTCATAAAGAATTATTAAAAACATGTGAAGTATATAAACAAATTGCTACTTCTCAATTAAGTGAGGAGGAAATTAAAAATGCCTAAACATAGTAAAGTACAGGTTGAAAAACCAAAGAATTTTAAAGAAGCAATAGTAAGATTAACTAAAGAATTAAATAGTTTTAAAGTATTTATTATAATTGCTTTATTACTTTCGTCATTTAGTGCTTTATTATCAATTGTTTCACCTAATAAATTAAAAGATTTAACAAATGAAATAACAAGTGGTATTACTCCTAATGTAAATAATATAAGAGTATTATCTACTGAAATAATGAATAATATAGATAAAAGTGATATTACTATTGCTGGAGTTAAGATAAAATATTCTGAACAAGTAGAATTTTTAACTTTATTTAGTAAATATGATAAAAATAGTGATTCAAAAAAAATTTATAATGCTCTAAATAAATTACCTAAAAGTATAAAAAAAGTAATTGAACCTAAAATGAATATTGATAAAATAAAAAGAATATCTTTATTAATATTAATTTTATATGTATTAAGTTCACTTCTAAATTATATTCAAAGTATTATTATGTCTAATGTATCTAGTACTTTTTCTAAAATTTTAAGAAGTAAGATATCTAATAAGATTAATAATCTTCCATTAAAGTATTTTGATTCTCATAAAAATGGTGATATTATGTCAAGAGTAACTAATGATGTTGATCAAATATCACATAGTTTAAATCAATCATTAACAACTTTAGTGTCTAGTGTTACTTTATTATTAGGAAGTTTAATAATGATGTTTGTCACTAATGGAATTATGGCTTTAACTGCTATTTTTTCAAGTATAATTGGATTTATATTTATGGCATTAGTTTTATCTAAATCACAAAAATATTTTGCAGTAAAGCAAAAAGAATTAGGAAATCTAAATGGTAATATTGAAGAAGTATATTCTGGATTAAATATAATTAAGACTTATAATGCAAAAGAAGAAGTAAGTGATAAATTTGATAAATACAATAAAAGAGTTTATGATGCTAATAAAAAAAGTCAATTCTTAGCCGGGTTAATGCAACCTATGATGGGGTTTGTTGGTAATTTAGGTTATGTATGTGTATGTATAGTTGGTGCTTTATTAGTATCTAAAAATGTTATAACATTTGGTGTTATAGTAGCATTTATTTCATATGTTAGATTGTTTACATCACCTTTATCACAAATTGCTCAAAGTGTTAATATGCTTCAGCAAGTAGCGGCATCATCTGAAAGAGTATTTGAGTTTTTAGATGAAGAAGAATTAAGAAAAGAATCTAAATTAAAAAAGATTAGTAAGAATAAATTTAAAGGTAATATTGAATTTAAAAATGTTTCATTTAAATATGATGGAAATGATAAATATACAATAAAGAATTTTAGTGCAAGTATAAAAGCAGGTCAGAAGGTTGCGATAGTTGGACCAACAGGTGCAGGTAAAACTACAATGGTTAATTTACTTATGAAGTTTTATGATATAACTGATGGTGATATAACAATTGATGGAATGTCTATAAAAGATTTAAGAAGAGAAGATGTTCATAGTTTATTTACTATGGTACTTCAAGATACATGGTTATTCAATGGTTCAATTAAAGATAATATAGCTTATAACAAGAATGTATCTTTAGATAAAGTAGTAGAAGTTTGTAAAATAGTTGGACTTGATCACTTTATTAGAACTCTTCCAAATGGATATGATTCTTTAATAAGTGATAATGATTCTGTTTCAGCAGGTCAAAGACAATTAATGACAATCGCGAGAGGTATGATACTTGATTCTCCATTCTTAATACTAGATGAAGCAACGTCTAATGTAGATACTAGAACTGAAGAATTAGTTCAAAAAGCAATGGATAAATTATCAAGTAATAAGACAAGTTTTATAATTGCGCATAGATTATCCACAATAAAAAATGCAGATTTAATACTTGTTATGAAAGATGGAAATATTATTGAACAAGGTACTCATAAAGAGTTAATTAATAAGAAAGGTTTTTACGCAGATTTATATAATTCACAATTTGATTTATAAAAACTTTACAAAAAAATAAAAATGTGTATAATAATTCTCACTTGAGAAAAGAAAGGCAAAAAAGATAATGGAAAATAATAATTTTTCTAAGCAATTAGGAGATATTAAAAATAGATTTAATATCTTAAAAATTAAAAAGGAAGAATTTAATAAATCAATTGAAGAAATAGTATTTAATACTACTTCATCAAAAGCTGCAACTGAAGAATTTTCCAATATAGTAACTGATTTATTAGAAAGTGCAGATATAGACGTTATGTCTGTAGATAGTAATAATGAAAATATATTTTTAAGAACAGGAACAAAGTATAATTGTGATACTTTTTCTGCTAAAAAAACTGGAGATAATTCAAAAGAATTGACTTATCTAAGCCCAAAAAGAAATATATTAGCAAGACTTACAGCTAAAGATCATAGAATAGAAATAGTAAAAAAATGTCTTAAGGATTATGATGCTAAAGTAGAAGAAAAATCTATATATAGTAAGATAAATGGTGAATATACCATGGTTCTATATATGCAAAGTGTAAGAAAGAAATGTTTTGATTATGAAGTATTATCGTTAGTTAAGTATATATATGATAAAGATAGTCAAATATTAATTAAAGAAGTATGTTCTATTGGTAAAATAGGTGATAATATAGTTTCAAGAACAAATTATACTGAAAACATTCCTTGGGATGAACAAGATGTTAGAGGAAATAGATTTGTTATAAGCAAGACTCAAAAAAATACTGATAAAATATTAAAATTAAGAAGTCTTGAAGAAAGGAATTTGGGGTTATTAAATAAATAGGTGATTGCTATGGTTACAAGAGAATTAATTAAAAATAATAGTGAAGAATTATGTTTATATAACATATCTTCTGACGTTTTAAATTATTTAAAAGAAGCATCAGTGAATAAAAATGAAATAAATATAAATACTGCATTTGATTTAGATTATTATAAAGAATATGTTAAGCAAGAGTTAATGCTTTACAAATTAGTATATGAATCATTATATAAAGGAAGAAGAAGTGAATCTCCAAAAGCAGGTTTATATATTAAAATTTGTCAAATATTAGAAAATGATTCTTTATTAGAAAGATATTCTATTTTAAAAATTCAACAATTTATAAATGAAATATTAAGATATGTTACTAATGAAGAAGTAAACAAGAAAAATGAATATATTATAAAGAAAGATAGATTAAAAGATTCAACAATAAAATATAATGAAACAAATATTAGTTTAGATATACCTAAAAAAACTAAATCTATTTTTGAAGTTAGAGAAGCTTTATATAGAGAATTTGGTTTAAGTACTAAACACGACCGTTATTTAGAAAAATTCTTAGAATATAAAACTAATGAGGAATATCCAAATAGTTATAAGAAAGTTGCGAATAAAGAATTCTTTAAATCAGGATTGGATTATAGAGAAGGAAGATTAGTATTTGATTTCCCATTTAAAGATGATGATGGAATATTTAGTGTTCTTATGGCTTCTTATTGTCCAAATAAAAAAGAAAAAAATGGGGATTTAATTAGTGAAGAAGAAAAGATAATAAAGATTCCAAGATCAAGACGTGAATTAATTCAAAAAGAAAAAAGAAAAAATAACGTTATAGTCCTTGCAGATTATGTAAAGAAAATGAAATAAGATTCTTGAAAAAGAATCTTTTTTTTTATAAAAAAAATGATATAATTAATTTAATAGGAGGGTTAAGTTAATGGAAAAAGTTGTGAATAAAGAAATTAATCTTGATTATTCTTTAGAAGAAATAAGAAAAGCAGCAATCAATGATAGAAAAGGTGTTCTTTTTTCACATCCATCAATAATCGAAAATATACCATTAGAATTTAAAGAATTATATTCTGAAGATGCACTAAATAAATGGATAACTTTTGCAAATGCATATTTCATTTTAATTAGCCAAAATTCAGATATAGACGCTATATTTGCTCTTAAAGATATAATGAATATCTATAAAGAACAATTATCTTTAGCTAATAATAAGAAATTAATAAACAAAAAAATAAGTTAATTTATTTTTTTGTTTTTTTATAATTTAAATTATTAAAAAAAT
>JAFOMI010000042.1 GCA_017418945.1 Bacilli bacterium | reverse complement strand
TTTTCATTTGAATCACTATAATCAAATGAAGTATGTGGCTTTTTACCATATCTAGTTAAAAAATAAAACGTTCCTTCATTTTTTGATTTAAAATCTTCCCAATTAGGATATACTTCATAATTTAATTTATCCATATAATTAGCAGAACTTCTTTTTAAATATTTTTCATCTAAAGAAAAACCTAATGGTTCAATTAAATGTAATTTTGCATTTGTCGCAACTGCGGTTCTCATAATATTTCCAGTATTACCAGGTATTTCTGGTTCAAATAAAACTATATTAATCATCTATTATCTCTCCTTTTACTTCATTATCTATTAAAAATGCATTCGCATCATCTGTATCTAATTGTAATTCTAATGTACCTTTATCACTTAATTTAATATGTACATTATCTATAATTCCACCTTTTTTAGAATCTATTTTTACTTTTACAATTTGATCATCTGTATAGCCCAAATTAGATGCATCTTCATAAGACATATGGATATGTCTATTTTGTATAATAACTGAGTCTCTACAAATAACTTTATCACCATTAATTATCTCAATTGATGCGGCTTCATCAAGTTCTCCCGAGTTACATAAAGGTGCATCAATTCTTAGATATACACAATCTGTTTTAGATAACTCAACTTGTGTATCATTTCTTAAAGGGCCAATTACCCTTACATTTTTTAATACTCTATCATTATTCCTTAAAATAACTGTTTTATCTGATGAAAAATTAGGATATTGAGATAAATTTTTTAATACACCAAATTCTTCTTCACCAAATAATAAATCATAATCTTCTTTACTTAAATGAATATGTCTTGCGCTTACTCCAATATTTATTTTCAATTTCATCACCAACTTAATTATAAAGTAATATTTTTATTTTATCAATAATATTATTTATAAAGAAAGGAATGAAAAAATGAATAACAATTATTATCCAAGTTATCAAACACAAGGAGGATACCCAAATCAAGAATACGCTCCTACTGCTGGTAATACTTTATTTAATGAACAATCATATGTTGAAAATATATTAAGATTAAATAAAGGAAAAATGGGGAGATTTTACTGTTCATTTCCAGACTCTAATGAATGGAGAGATACAGTATTCACTGGAATAATAGATGAAGCTGCTAGAGATCATCTTGTTATAAATAACCCAAATACTGGCAAATGGTATTTAATATTAATGGTATATTTAAATTATGTAGAATTTGATGAAAAAATAAACTATTTAACTTTTTAAAAAATTATTTAAAAAATAGTTTTATCATGTTATAATTTATTATGATAGAAGGTGTATATATGAAAATATGGGCAATTTTACTATTATTAATTATTATATTATTTGTAATATTCATGTTATTAAATTTTATATATAATAAATTTCAAGATTATATAATTAGAATTAATGAAGTAGAAGGTAAAATTGATGAAACTTTAAGAAATAAATATGATAATATCTTAAAGATTAATAATATTATTAAAGAGAAAATCAAAACAAAAAAAGAATTAGTTGATGATCTAGAAGATTTAAAAGATAAAGATTTAAGTAGTTTTGAAATGCATAGAATATTAACAGAAAAATATAATAAAATAGATTTTGTAAGAAAGCAATATAAAGAAGTAAGTACATCTGATGAAGTTAACAAATTATTTTATGAAATTACAGATATGAATGAATCATTAAATGCATACATAAAATTCTATAACGAAAATATAGTAGGATATAATAAATTAATTAGAAAAGTACCATATAATATAATAGCTATTATATTAAAATATAAAGAAAAAATGTTCTTTGATGGTAAAGATTTATATGATGAAAATATAAAAGACTTTAAATTATAAAATTTAAAGTCTTTTTTAATGAGAGAATATAAATTCATGTTACAATTTGTTTAATAATTTAAAGTGAAAAAAATGAATAAAGATAAATAATAATACTCATTTTAACTATATTAAAATTATAAAGTCATTGTATTATTACCAATTAATTTCTTTTATTCCATTCTTTTTTAGAAATTCATTAGTTCTAGAAAAAGGTTTACTATTAAAGAATCCATTTCTTGCGGAAAATGGAGATGGATGAGCAGATTCAATAACCAAATGAATTGGATTACTTATTAGATTCTTTTTTAATCTAGCATTATTACCCCATAATATAAATACTATAGGTTCTTCTCTTTCATTTAGTTTTTCAATAACCGCATCAGTAAATACATTCCATTTTAAATTCTTATGAGAATTAGGTTTATCTTTTTCCACAGTTAAACCAGTATTAAGAAGCATTACTCCTTCTTTTACCCAAGGTAATAAATTACCATCAAGCATATTCTTTTCTATTCCTAAATCAGTATATAATTCTTTATAAATATTTTTTAAAGATGGTGGAATTGGAGTTTTTAAACAAGAAAAAGCATATCCATGAGCTTCTCCTTCACCATGATATGGATCTTGACCTAATATCACTACTTTAACATCATTATAATCTAATTTAAAAGCATTAAATATATCATCTTTTTTAGGATATATAGTCTTTTCATTATATAAATTATTAATAGTATTTAATAAGTCTTTAAAATAATCTTTATTTAATTCATCTTTTAATACTATATCCCAATTATTATTAAACATAAAACTGCCCTTTCAATTTTCTATTTAATTATAATAAATAATGTGTTATAATTCAAGTTAAAGGGGACAGGTATATGAATAATAGATTTAGAAATAGTTTAATCTATAATAGTGCATTAGATTACGCAAAAGATATCCATAAAGGACAAATAAGAAAAGGAAATAATGAACCATATATATTTCATCCTATTAGAGTATCAAGATTAGTTGAAAAATATATGAAAGATGATAGAGATGTAGAAAACTATATTATTGCTGCACTTTTACATGATACAGCAGAAGCAGCATATGAAAAAAAAGAAAAAGTATTAAATGATATAGAAAAACAATTTGGAAGTAAAGTAAAAAACATTGTGGATAACTTAACAAATGAAAAAGCCGCAGTTGATATTCTTGGAAAAGATCAATATTTAGCATTAAAAATGATTAATCTAAATGATAAAGATTTAATACTTAAACTATGTGATATATTAGATAATGTATCTGGTTTAAAAGATACATCTTATAGTTTTAATGACAAATATTCAAGAGAAACTGTATTTATAATAAATGAATTATTATTAAGTAAAGATTTAAATTCTACAGAATTAGAACTTATGAATAAAATAATGATTGAATTAAAAGAAGTATCATATAATAAATCTATACTTCTAGATTTTAAAAAAAGATTAGATTTATAAAAAACCTATCACTATTTGTGATAGGTTTCATTATTTAATATTTTAAATGATCTATATATTTGTTCTAAAAGCATAATTCTAAATAATTGATGTGGAAAAGTCATCTTTGAAAAAGATAATTTATAATTACTCATTTCTTTTATATCATTATGAAGTCCATAAGAACCTCCAATTATAAAAGTAATATCACTATTATTAATTAAAGTATCATTTATTTTCTTAGAAAAAGAAACAGAATCAATCATATTACCATCTATTTCTAAAGTTATAATATAATCTTTTTTATTAACATATTTTAATATACTATCTTTTTCTTTTTCCAAAGTTTTATTAATATCATAATCTTCATCATTGACTTCAATTAATTCTATTTTAGAATACTTAGATAATCTTTTTAAATACTCATCTTTCGCATCTTTTAAATACTTTTCTTTTAATTTACCAACACATATTATTTTAATCATACTTCTATCACCATAGTAGGTTCATTTTGTCTCGCAACAAATATATTTTCTACTTTTTTATTATTTTCTTTTAATTTATTATTTAAAGTTTCTAAAGCTTTTTCTTCAGTATTATTTTTTTCAGATAAATGCGCAAGTACAATAGTCTTAGTATTATCTCCAATAAACTTACATAAATAATTACTACATTGTTCATTAGATAAATGTCCTTTATCTCCAAGTACTCTTTGTTGTAAAAAGTATGGATATGGACCATTTTTAAGCATTAATACATCATGATTACTTTCAAGAACATATAAGTCTTTATTAGATAATAAATCAAAATATTTACTATTTAAATAACCAGTATCTGTTATATATACCATAGATGATTTGTTATCTTTTAATATAAATCCTATTTGTTCAAGAGCATCATGACTAGTTCTGATATAATTAATTCTTAAATCATTTATAATCGCACTATTATCTTGATATACTTCATATCTAAAACTACCAACCTCTTCTTCAAGAAGCATAAGTAATTTTTCCGTAACATATATTAATGGATTATACTTTTTTATAAAAGTACTTAATCCATTAATATGATCTTTATGTATATGAGTTATTAATATGGCATCTATTTCTCTTGGATTAACACCAAGTTTATCAAGTTCATTAACAACATAACTAGTAGTAGTACCTAAATCTATTAATATCTTAGATTCATTAGTTTCTATAAAGCAAGAATTACCTTTACTACCACTTGATAAAACACATACTCTCATTAATATAAACTTAGCGGATTAAATACCGTTCCTCCACCATATTCGCCATATTTAGTACCACCATAGAATGTACCTAAATGTAAGTGTGTTCCTGTTGAAGAACCACTACTTCCCATATAACCAATTACTTGGCCTTTAGAAACTTGTTGTCCTGGATACGCAACTACTCCATTCATTAAATGGGCATATACTGCATATACTCCATTTGGATGTTGAATCCAAACATAATTACCAAAATAATCACCACAGCTATCTGATATAGAACCATAATTAGAACATCCATCATAAGTAGATAATACAGTACCAGATTCAATTGCAAATATAGGTGAACCCATACCACAACCAGAAATATCAATGCCTTCATGAAGACGTCCCCATCTCCATTCAAAATAACTTGTAATGATATATGGAGAAACTGTTGCCCATCCCCATGATCCTGATGAAATAGCAGGATCAATAGAACCAGTATAAACTCCACCATAAGTTTTCTTAGTTCCTTTAATAACAACTTTATTAACAGGTTCCTTTAATACTTCAACGTTAGAAATATAAGCAGGTCTTGCTTCACCATTAACATATTGTATTTTTTCAGTAACCCTTTGAATTCCATTAACACCTTCAGTTTCAACTTGAGTAGTACCAAGATCCATACTAGAATCTTCTTTTTCTATAGTATCATATGGTTTATCCATATCTTCAACAACATTCTTTTCTACAACAATATTTAATATTGGTGAAATTAATGCAATACTAACCTTTTGTCCAACACTAAGTAAATTATTAACATTAGTAAACTCAGGATTAACTATTAAAAATTCTGATGGTGATAACTTATTATTAAACGCAACTGTTTCAATTGTATCACCAAGTCTAACTGTATATTCTTTTCCATTATCTAAAGTACCAAATAATAAATACTTAGTTAAATCTACTTCATTAGTAAATATTAATTCATCTGTTGAAATAAAAGCTTCTTGAATAGTAATATCTTGATCTATATAGATATTTTCTATAGTACTACCAGTTGTTTTTATTTCAGCTTGAGTATCATTTTTATAATTTAATACATTCTCTTTAGACTCAAAAGAATATAATACTTGCTTAACAGCTTTATCAAATATACCTTTTTTAAGTAAATATAATTTAATATCTTTTTCTTTTTCCTTTGATATAGTAACTATATAACCTTTTATAGTAAAACTCTTTTTTTCTTTAATTTTTTTATATATTTTCTTTTCACTAATAATTTTACCCTTATATGTTAATTCTTTTTCTATATCTATACCATTAGGAATATATACTTTTTTAACACCATATTCTTTTTTTAAACTTTTTTGTTCATTATTAATATATTTTTCTAAAGCACTTTTAGATTTAATCGCTCCTATAAAATTACCATCTACATATACTTTATATACTTCACCTGGAGCTTTATTAACGGAATTAAAACCTATTAATAATATAATTACAAATGATATTAATAATGAAAGTAAAACTGGAACATATGCCTTTAACTTCCCCATATATCCTCCTTTATTCTTCACTTGATTCCTTATCTAGATTAAAGAATGTAACTGTATTACCCCTAAATAATAATGGAACTGATTTAGCAGGACCATTTCTGTTCTTACCTAAAATGAATTCACATTCACTATATTCTTTATCATCATTACCTGCTTCATGATTATAATATTCATCTCTATAAATGAATCCAACCATATCTGCATCTTGTTCTATAGAACCAGATTCCCTTAAGTCACTCATCATAGGTCTCTTATCAGGTCTTGCTTCTACAGAACGTGATAACTGAGCAAGTGCTATAACAGGAATATGTAATTCCATTGCCATCATTTTTAATCCTCTTGATATTTCAGCAACTTCTTGTTGACGATTAGAATTATTTTTCCCACTACCATTAATTAACTGTAAATAGTCAATAACTACAAGAGCAAGCCCTTCATTAGTTGCAGCAAGTTTTCTACACTTACTTCTAATATCCGCAATTGTACTACCTGTAGTATCATCAATTTTTACATTAGTACTAGATAAAACAGATATACCTTCAATTAATTTCTTCCAATCATCATTATCAAAATTAGCATTTCTAAATTTACTAAAATTAATTTGACCAACTGATGAAAGCATACGATTAACTAATTGTTCCGCACTCATTTCAAAGTTAAAGATTGCAACATTTTTAGTAGTATTTCTTGCTACATGACTTGCTATATTTAAAGCAAAAGCAGTTTTACCCATACCAGGACGAGCAGCTATTATTAATAACTCATTTTCATGAAGACCACTTGTTATTCTATCTAAATCATAAAAACCTGTGGATAAACCTGTTATTTCATGTTTCTCTTTACTTAATTTTTCTAAATCACTTTGCGCTTTAACTACTACATCTTTTATATCTCTAAATTCATTAGTTTTTCTCTTTTGAACAATATTAAATATCTTTTGTTCAGCGCTATCTAATATTTCATTAACTTCATCTTCTGAAGTATATGAAAAATTACTAATTTCATTTGATGCATCTATTAATTTTCTTCTAAGTGATTTATCATGTACTATTTTAATATAATAATCTACATTAGAAGCACTAGGTACAAAATTTGCTATTTCAATTAAATATTCTAAATTACCAACACTAGATAATTCTCTAGCATTTTCTAATCTATCTGATAATATAGTTATATCAACTGGTAATCCTTCATTATTTAAATCTTTTAATACATTAAATATTTTTTGATGAGCTTCTAAATAAAAATCATCTTCTGATAATTCATCACATATTTTTTGTAGTGCCCCTTTAGATAAAAAAGCCGCACCTAATACAGATTGCTCTGCTTCTTTACTATATGGAATATTTCTATTAAGCACTTAAATCACCTACTTTACTAATCTAATCTTTAAATCTACTATTACTTTAGGATGTAATTCTATTTTAACAATATGAGTTCCTAAACTAGAAATACTTCCATCAATTATAATCTTTTTCTTATCTATCTTATAACCATCTTTACTAAGTTCATCAGATATAGCTTTACTTGATATAGAACCAAATACTTTATCTTCTTTACCAGTTTTAACTTTAAATAAATACTCTTTCTTTTCAAGTTCACTTTTTAATTTATTGCATTCCTTTATTAATTCTTTTTCTTTTTCATTTCTATCTTCAATTTGATTATCTAATATTTCTTTACTTCTTATTGTATATTTAATCGCATAACCATTTTTAATTAAGAAGTTTTCTGCATAACCATCTTTTACTTCTTTAATTTCATCTTTTTTTCCTTGACCCTTAACATCCTTTAAAAAAATTACTTTCATAAGTAAAACCTCTTTTCTTAACTAACTTATATTATACTATAGAAAAAGAGATTAATAAACATTAATCTCTTTATTTTTATAAACTATTTTGTGAATGGAATAACTGCCATCATACGTGATCTTTTAATTAATCTTGCTAATTCTCTTTGATGTTTAGCGCATGTTCCAGTAACTCTTCTTGGTAAAATTTTACCTTTTTCATTTATAAATTTACGCATATCATCTGCATTCATGAAATCTAATTCTTTACCTGCACATAATTGGCAAACTTTTTTTCTTCTTCTTGGTTTAAAATCTCCCATAATACCCTCCTTATTAATTATTAAAATGCAATGTCGTCATCACTAATTTCAATAGAATCACCAAAATTAGCAAATACTTCGTCTGACATATCTGATTCATTATTCATACCATTATCTTGATTAACAAAATCTGCTGGTGAAACATCATCTTGAGCTCTATTTTGACTTTGAGCTTTAGTTTCTAAGAATTGAACAGAATCTGCTACTACATCAGTAGTATAAATTCTTTGTCCATCTTTTTCATAACTTCCAGTTTGAATTCTACCTTCAACTGCTACTAAACTACCTTTAGATACATATTTAGCAACATTTTCAGCTTGTTTTCGCCAAACTACAATATTAATAAAATCAGTTCCTTGTTCACCATTTTGTCCTTGAAATGGTCTATTTACTGCTAAAGTAAATCTTGCAGTCGCAATATTACTATTAGTATATCTTAATTCTGGATCTCTTGTAATTCTTCCAATTAATTCTACTCTATTCATAATACGCCTCCAATATTATAATTTAATTATAATATGTCTTAAAATATTTTCATCAATTACTGCTAAACGATTAAATTCATCAATAGCTTTGTTATCAGATTCAATATTAATTAAAAAATAATAACCAGTCTTTTGACCTTTAATAGTATAAGCTAATTCTTTTTGACCCATTTCTTTAGAACTTAAAATATTAGCACCATTTTTTACTAATACTTCTTCGAAATCTTTAGCAATTTTACTAACTGCTTCTTTTTCTAAGTCAGGTCTTACGATGAATGAAATTTCATATTTTTTCATTCTTACACCTCCCTTTGGACTATTGGTTTGCCTTTTTGGCAAACAGAGAGTAATCAAATACTCGTAATGTATTATAACAAAAGGAAAATAAATTGTAAATATAATTAATTGATTTTTATATTAATAAATGATATACTTTTTACATGGGTGGTTTTATGAAAGGTAAAGTAATAAGAAATATTATATTGTTATTGATAATTCCATTAATTATTACATTTGGAATAATAGGATATAATAGTATAAATAACTCTAATTATAGTTCAATAATTAGTTATGAAAAAGAAATAAATGAACCTATTAATAATGAAGAAGAAAATAGTGAATTTAATAATAGTGATAAAGATATTATATATAATTTAAGTTATAACTATACATTTATGATGTTTACTGCAATTGGTCTAGTTATAATATTCTCAATATTTTACTTTTATTTAACTAAAAAGAAGCAATGGTAATTGCTTCTTTTTTATCCAAAAAAATAACTACGAATATGAACTGAACCCCAAAAGTTGGACAATTTGTAAATAATTTCTAATTAGAGGATTGTAACCTGTAATTTACAGGAGACAGTCCTTTTAATTTCACTTTAATTCTATCATAATTATAATAATTAATATAGTCATCTATAGC
>JAFOMI010000041.1 GCA_017418945.1 Bacilli bacterium | reverse complement strand
GGCTATTGGAAGAGCCAGATCGCCCAGATCACCACCCTGGAGGACGTGTACCGGATCACCGCCGGAATCAAACGGGAGCTGAGAGATGCCGATGAACCATGACGACCGTACCCTGGTACAAAATCATCTTTTGAAACTGTAATTGTTTCTTCTTTACCATATCTTCTAAATGATATTTCATTATTATCTCTTTCTTTATCTCCCAAAATAACAGTAACTGGTATTTTTTTAATTACAGATTCTCTTAATCTATATCCTAATTTTTCATCTCTATCATCAAGTTCACATCTAATATCATTATCTAATAACAAGTTTTTGATTTCATTAGCATATTCTAGATGATATTCATTATTTACTGGAACTACATTAACTTGTACTGGAGCAAGCCATAATGGTAGAATACCTTTCTTTTCTTCTAATAAGAATGACATAAATCTTTCAGAAGATCCAAGAATAGCTCTATGAATAACAACAGGTCTTACTTTTTCTCCATTTTCATCAATATATGTTAAATCAAATCTTTCTGGTAAAGAAAAGTCTAATTGACAAGTTGGAATAGTAATATCATGTCCTAAAGCAGTCTTTATTTGAATATCAATCTTAGGTCCATAGAATGCAGCTTCTCCTTCTTGCTCATAATAATCTAATTTTAATTCATCCATTATTTCTTTTAATTGAGATTCTGCTGTTTCCCACATTTCATCATTATCTATATATTTAGCTTTATCTTTGTCTCTTTTTGATAATCTAAATTTAAAGCAATCTTTTGAAAAACCAAAATCATCTATATAAGTTTCAAATATTAATTTTATAACTTTACCAACTTCTTCTTTAATTTGATCAGGTCTAACAAATAAATGTGCATCATTTTGACATATTTCTCTAACTCTCTCAAGACCACATACTGCTCCACTTGCTTCATATCTAAATACGTTAGCAAGTTCACCTATTCTTACTGGTAAATCTCTATAAGAATGTAAATCATTTTTATAAATTAATGCATGATGAGGACAGTTCATTGGTCTTAATACTAATTCTTCATTATCTAATTTCATAATTGGAAACATATCTTCTTTATAGTGATCCCAGTGTCCACTTATCTTATACATTTCAGTATTTGCAAGTACTGGTGAATAAACATGTTTATATCCTTGTTTAATTTCTTTATCTTGAATATATCTTTCAAGTATTCTTCTTATAGTTGCACCATTTGGAGTAAATAATGGTAAACCAGCACCTACTAATTTATGAGTAAAGAATAAATTTTGTTCTTTACCTATTTTTCTATGATCTCTTTCCTTTGCTTCTTCTAATTCTTTTAAATGTGCTTCTAACTCTTCTTGAGATGGTAAACAAACACCATATATTCTTTGAAGAACTTTGTTATTTGAATCTCCTTTATAATATGCTCCTGAAAACTTTAATAATTTAAAGTTCTTACATTCTTTAACTGTTTCAACATGCCCACCTCTACATAAATCAGTAAAATCACCTTGTGAATAAGCTGTAATTACTTCATCTTCTGGCATATTATTAATTAAATCAATTTTATATGGATCATCCTTAAACATATCAAGAGCTTCTTCTCTAGATAATTCATGTCTAACAATTCTCTTTCCATCTTTAGCAATTTTTTTCATTTCCTTTTCGATTGCTATAATATCTTCTTCTGATATTACTTTATCTCCTAAATCAATATCATAGTAAAAACCTTCTTCAATAACAGGTCCTACCCAGAATTTTGCATCTGGATATAAATGTTTCACTGCTTGCGCAAGTAAATGAGCACAACTATGATTTAAATTGTGCAAATATTCATTTTCTTTAAAATTAATCATTTGTATTCCTCCTAATATTTTTTTCTTTTATTAACTAATTTCTTTACTCTATTATTATTTGACAATAAAGAACCTAAATTACCTGTTGTCAAACCAGCATATTCTTCTGGATCAACATTATTAAATCTAACAATATTCCCTGAAATAGTTTCTCTTAAACCTTGTTCTCTTAAAATCTTATTTCTTCTTTCTTCTAAAAGTTTCTTTTGCTTATTACATTCATTTAATAAATATTCAATATCAAAACTTTTATTCTTATAAGGAATAATTCTTCCAACTTCATCTTTAACTAGATGAACTTTTCCACTTAAAATATCTTCTTTCATTAAATCATCAAAAAATGCTCTTCTTGGTAATTCATAACCTTTTTCGTTAAAATACTCAACAAGTTTTTTATGCGTGAGTTTACCATGCCATTTATATGTGACATTTAAAAATGTATCCATATATTCTCGTATTCCTATTATATTTTTTTCGCTTGCATAAAAACCTTTTTTCATTTTCCCTCCTATTTAATAAAAAAAACGCTCGCCCTTTATACAAGGGGAGCGATTATGCGCGGTACCATCCACTATTTAACTTAATTAAGATAACGGTTTTATCCGTGAATTATTATTCCTCTATTGAAGTAGTAACTATTAAACTATGTATTAACTTACACCATCCGTTAACTCTCTATAGCAATCATTTAACAATCTCGTCTTCAAATAAGATTTAAATTAATTTTAGCACAATACTTATTTTTTTTCAATTAATTTCTATGATTTTTACTAATTAATTGTAATTCATCTGTTAAATAATTAATTCTTTCCATTATTCTTCTTGCTTTTAATTTATCAATACCATCTTTTGTAGAACTTAAATGTATTTCTAATTCCTCTTTATTTAAATTAGATGTAAAGAATGTTGCCAATCTATTATCCATTCTATGTTGAAGAATAGTTCCTAATATATCATCTCTTGACCAAGAAGTAATATTTTCTGCTCCTATATCATCTAAAAGAAGTATATCTACATTCATAGCATAATTTAATTGTTCATCAAAATCAGTTTTAAATGATGACTTTAATATATTTAAAAACTTTGGATAATATATCATTGCTGCTTTATACCCGTCTTTAACAAGTTCATTTATCATAGCAGATATAATATATGATTTACCAGAACCAAAATTACCACTTAAATAAAGTCCTTTAAATGTATTACCACTCTTATATTCTTTAATAAATCTTGTTATCCATTTTATTAATTCTATTCTATTTTTATCATTAGTATAAATTTCACTCATTTTAGCATTTCTTATATCTTTAGATACTTCAAATCTATATCCATTTTTAACATATTCTATTTCTTTTAATTCTTTTTCTTTTTCTTTACATGCTTTAAATTTAAAATTTATAACTCCATCTATTAAATAAGGTGTATAAATAAAACCAGGTATTTCATTTAACAAGCATCTATTATCTTCTTTATAATTTTTAAGTTCTTTAACTGCCCTTTTAAAATTAGATGTATATTTCATTAAAACTTTATCATCTAAATCAAATGATTCAACCATTTTTTTAAATTCTTCATCTTTTTTGCATTCATTAAATTCTTTTAATAATAGTTCTTCATTTTCTTTTTTATTATTAAGCATTATATTTATATCATTAATTGTTTTCATATACACCTCTTAATAAATCTTTCATTTCTTCTTCTTCACTTGTTGTTATTTCTTTTTTATCATCTTTTATTTCATCTTGATTACTAAACCAAGTAGGAACTATTTTTTCTTTTACTTTTATAGATGCATTAGTAGTCTTATTTTTCTTTTGTTTAGATTCTTTTAATGCATGATTCATAGCTTCTTCTGCTGTTTTTATATTTAATCTTTGCCATTGACTTGCAATTGCTAAAACAAAATTCTTTGTTAATTTTTGATTATTAACACGTAATACATAATCAATTAAAACATTAATAACTGCAGGTTCTAATCCCATATCAATTCTTAAATCTTCAATAAGTTTAAGTTCTCTTTCATTAGGTTCTTTTCCATTATTCTTAAGTTTTAAAAATTTATATGGAGAATATTTTTCAAATAAATAAATTGCTTTTGCTTTTTTAGAAGATGATGCTATATTACTTCTTAAATGTTCTGGTTGATTTTGATAAACTAAAAAAGGTAATCTTCCATCATTTTGATATTGATAATAATTTCTAGCATTCTTTCTTAAACTAACTTTATCAATAATTAATTTCTCATTTAATGAACTAATTATTATATTTCTCATTTCATCAACATCTAAATTATAAATAAAACATAAATCATTTATTAATTTTTTATTTTCTTTAGTAAATGTTTTCATATTAATACTATCTTTAGAAATAGATGATATTAATGCTTCAAAATCTATAGTTTCTTTTACGTTTAAACCAAGTTCTTTTTTTATTTTCATATTTTCTATATTATTTTCAAATACTGTAAGTGGTCTACTTTGAAAAGCATCGTTAAATGAAATTGTAATATCTTCATAATCATTTAGATTAACTTTTGGTATTTTAAAGTATGATACTACTCTTTCATATTCTTTCTTACCAAGAGAATTGTATAATACTATATTTAATATTGGATGTGAAAAGAATTCATGCGGTTCTAAAGGTGAAAATAATTCATATATAAAATTCTTCTCTTCCTTAGTCTCTTTATAATAAGTTTTTAATAAACCTATTCCCTCTAATTTTTCTCTTGCCGCATTAAGTTCATCTAAAGTTAAACCTGTTATTGTTATTAGATGATGATGAGTTTCTTCCATTGACATAAATTCATCTCTATCTAAATCCATCCATAAAGTAAAAAATAAATTAGTTGCTAATGAACCGATAATAGGTTGATAAAGAATAGTAATAATTTTTCTTGTTTGATCTGTTAATATAGATCTATTAATAACAACATATGTATCTGCTGGTAAAATATTAGTCATCTTTATCACCTTCTTTTAATTAATTATAATGTATTTATCTTTTATTTTCAACATAATTAAAAAAATTACCATAGGTAATTTTTATTTAACATTATTCATAGCTTTCATCATTTGATTAATTTGTTTTTGGTTAGGTTTTCTTCCCATTTGACTCATCATAATTTTTATCATTTGTTCATTTATAGGAGGATTCTTTTGTAAATATTTTTTCATAAATATTCTTGATAATACAAATCCTAAAATAGCACCAATAATTAATCCGATTACTATTAATAATATTTCATGACCTAAAGTCATTGTCATATAATCAACTCCTCATTTATATTATAATAAAAATTAAACTAGCATGCAAGTACATTAAGTTTAAATTCATCCAAATAAAAATAATCTTTATTATCAAAATCAACTGCAAAATAATCATTTCCATACATAAAAATATCTTTAAAAAAAGTTGGTAAATTATTAGTAGTAATTATTTTTATATATGTATTATATATTATTAATTTACTCTTCTCTTTAGAACTATATAATTCATGAACCATATTATGTTTAGTATAGTAAAAATCATTTATATGATTCATTAATATATAATTATCTATATTTCTTTTATCCATCTTTAAAACAATTTTTCTATATATATTATTAGCGTTCCTATATTCATTCTTATTATAAGTATTAATTTTATCTAATAATTTATATACCGCAACTGGCTTCTTCTCATAACTAGTATTTAATAGTTTATTAATTTTAAAAACATAATACACTCTCATATTAATCACCAATTTTATAATATAATTTTATTATTAAAAAATATGTCAAAAAAAAAGAGTTTATAACAAACTCTTAATTTTTTTAACAATATAATCTAAATCAACATGAGCATTTTTTAATACATCTTCTTTTGATGCACTTACACCAAAGTTATTTACATTAAATAAATAATCTGAACTTGGTACAAATTTTTCCCATCCAAAACTTGAACCATATTCAATTACAAATATTGGAACTCCTGATGGAAATAATTGCTTTTTATATTGATTACTTTGAATATTAAATAATTCCATACATGGCATACTAATTACTCTAGTATCAATTCCTTCATTTAATAATTTTACTTGTGCTGATTTTGCTACTTGAACTTCAGATCCTGTTGCTATTATAACCGCATTAACAATAGCTTTCTCTTTTCCAACAATATATGCACCCTTTGATACATCATTAATACTTGTTCCTTGTTCTGCTTTAACTTCAGTTTTAGCAAGTGAAATAACTGAAGGTATTTTATTATTTAAAATAATATTCCAAGTACCAATTATTTCTTTTATATCTGCTGGCCTAAATACATATAAATTAGGCATTGCTCTTAATGAAGATAAAGCTTCTACTGGTTGATGTGTTGGTCCATCACTACCCACTGTTAATGAATCGTGTGTAAATATATAAGTGACAGGTAAATTCATAATAGAACTCATTCTTATGGAAGGCTTTAAATAATCTGAAAATGCTAAATGAGTAGAACCAAAAGTTCTAAATCCAGATCTACTTAGTCCATTAAGAACTCCACCCATTAAATGTTCTCTTACTCCAAAACTAATATTTTTTCCATCAAAACTATCCATCTTTTTAGGTTCAATTGTATCTAAACTAACTCTTGTTGAATATGCTAAATCAGCACTACCTCCTATGAAATTTGGTAGTAATTGACCAATCACATTCATTACTCTATGATTACTATCTCTTAATAATTCTTTATTTTCATAATCAATTGGAATATCTATTTTTGTCAAATCTATTGATACATTATTAAAACTAATATTCTCTAATTCTTCTAATTTTTCACGAGTTAATATTTTTTTATAGTCTTCATAAGTTGCTTTCCATCTATCATATTCGCTAATTCCTCTATTAACAACTTGATCACGCATATAAGATGCTGGTTCTTTTAATAAAGTAAAAGGTATAGAACCATATCCTGTTTTTTCTTTAAATGCAGTTAAGTCTTCTTTTGTAATCATTTTTGCGTGCACTATATTTGTACCTTGATTTGATAAGCCTTCACCAAGAATTGTATTAATTTTAATAATAGATGGTTTATCTAAAACTCTTTTAGCTTTCTTTATAGCATTATCAATTTCATTAACTGAATTGCCATTTTTTACATTATGTGTATCCCATCCTAATGCTGAAAATCTAGCAAGAACTGATTCACTAAAAGTTTTATTTATTTCTCCATCTGCTGAAATATTATTTGAATCATATAAAACAATTAATTTTCCTAAATGATTTGTTCCGGCAAAAGAAGCAGCTTCATAAGATACTCCCTCCATAAGATCTCCATCACTAACAAAAACATAAGTATAATAATCGATTAATTTTCCAACTTTTATTTTGTCAAACATACCTTTTGAAACATAATTAAATCTATCTTCATATATTTTTTCTGCTAAGGCATATCCTACACCATTTGCAAGACCTTCTCCAGAATAACCAGTTGCTATTTCAACACCGGGAGTAATTAAACTTGGATGACCTGGTGTTTTACTATTTAATTTTCTATAATCTTTTAAATCTTCAATCATTAAAGGATATCCACATAAAAACATAGTGGAATATAAAAGTTCAGATGCATGACCAGCACTCAAAATAAATCTATCTCTATTAACCCAATCTAGTACAGCAGTATTAACTTTTAAATTCTTTGTAAATAATGTATACATAATTGGAGCAGCACTCATTATTACTCCAGGATGTCCTTTCCCTGAACTTTGTAACATATCAAGAGCTAAATTTTTAATAACATTAATAGCCTTTTGATCCATATAATCACGCACCTTTTTATTCTTTTATAATTATATCAAACATTTTTAATAAAATAAATAGCAAAATAAAAAACTATTTTAAAAATAGTTTAGTAATTATAGGAACAATCTTCATTATTATACTTTACAACGAGAGTATTATTATCTTCATTTAAAGAAGAATTTCCTAAAGAAAGAGCATATACTAATGCTAATCCTATTACATAAACTAAAATTATTTTTAATATTTTTTTCATAACACTCACCTCATGATTTAAAGTTTACTACGAACAAGTGTTTGTGTCAACATTATTTCGAACGAATGTTTGACATTTTACATTTTATGTGATAATATTAGTTTAGTTAAAGGAGTTGATTAAAATAGAAAAACTTACTAATAAACAAAATTTAGTACTAGATTTCTTAAAGAAAAGTATTGCTAGTAATGGATATCCCCCTACTGTTAGGGAAATATGTAAAGCTCTAGACTTATCTTCACCCGCAACTGTTCAAGTTCATTTAAATACACTTGAAGATAAAGGTTATATAAAAAGAAGTTCATCTAAAAATAGAGCTATAGAATTATTAGTAGAAAACGAATATGAAGAAAAAGATATTGTAGAAGTTCCACTTCTTGGTAAAGTAACTGCAGGATCACCTATTGAAGCAATTGAAATGCCTGATGAGTACTTTCAATTACCTGCTTATTTAATACCTGCTAAAAAAGAAGTATTTACTTTAAGAGTCCAAGGAAATTCTATGATTGAAGCAGGAATTCACGATGGAGATATTGTTATAGTTCAAAAGCAAGATGTTGCAAAAAATGGTGAAATTGTTGTTGCTATGACAGAAGATAATGAAGTAACATTAAAAACTTTTTATAAAGAAGATGGATATTTTAGATTACAACCTGAAAATAGCACAATGGATCCTATAATTTTAGATAAAGTATATATTGTAGGAAAAGCAATTGGATTATATAGAAAAATATAAAAGAGACTATTACTTAGTCTCTTTAATCTATATAAACATATTTCTATGTATAATATAGTTTATGATAAAGTGTAAAAATTATTACACTTTTTTATTTGATTTATTATTGTATTACCAATTTCTAAAAGTCTTTCTTCACTTTTTATTATTTCAACAAATTCTTCATGGCTGTGTGTTTCATATAAATGTCTAATTGCTATATAAGACAAATTATAGCCATTATTATTTCCAAAACTTCTATCATTGTGATTTAACTCATTTAAATTAATATTATCAATAAATTTTAAATTTCCTTCTAGAAACAAATTATATTTTTCTTTATTATTTAAATCATCTTTTTGTTTAGAAAAAAATTGTGCAAGTCCTTCATCAACCCATGTAATTCGTTCTTTATCTTTTCCATATACATAATATTTGTAAAGATAATGAATTAATTCATGTATTAACCCTTTAAACATATATTCTTTAGTTTTATTCCCATTCAAATTTATATATGCAAATGCACCTTTATCATTAAAAAAACCAGAAAACGATGATTTACCGTATACAAAACCTGCTTTTTCTTCATCATCGGTTAAAGCTACTATTATTTTAGGTTTTTGTGATATGGATAGTTCTTCTTTTACTCTTTCAATATTTTCATTATAATAATTTATAAATTCATTTAAAAAATTTTCTAAACTCTTTGAACAAAATATTGTTAAATCATTATTTTTAATACTTAAATCAAAATTCACATTAATCACATCCTGCAAGCATTATACCATATATTTTAATTATTTTTTTAGTTTTAGAACCTATATCAACCATTTTGCGTTATACCGCAAAATGGTCATCAACACTATATTTACTTTCTTGACAAGCAACTTTAGTTCTTTCAATTAACTCATTTATACTTCGTCATTGATTGTACCCTAATATTTTGTAGTTCTCTAGCTAACCAATATTCATTACCTTCTTCATCTATATGTTTTATATCTTCAAATATTTTTTCTGTATATTCATTTATTTCATTCATTTTATTATCTTCCTTTCTATGGTGTACACGTTTCTATTTTTAATTTATCATTCTTGATTTTGAACATAATACTTCCATCATAATCTGTTCTGTATATTTTTGAATCTTCTAAGTTATTTAACACTTCTTTATTCGGATGCCCATATCGATTATTCTTGCCTACTGGTATTGAGTAGTTAGTACATATGTAATGTCTATCATATGGTCAAAATCTCCATGTGGTGACATACGTTTGTGCATACACATAAAAAATTACATAAAAAAAGAATAATTAATTTGCAAATTATTCTTTCTAAATTTTTTTATTTTTTTTGAGATCTGTATATAGGTCCTTTTTGGTATACAAATTTT
>JAFOMI010000040.1 GCA_017418945.1 Bacilli bacterium | reverse complement strand
TTTATAAATGCTTCTTTATTAGGTTTATTTTTAACAGTATCTGTAAAAATCATATCTTTAAAATATTTAGTCATATCTAAAGCTTCTAATCTTTTTATTTGACTATAACTAAACCAATTAGATAATATAACTAATTCATATTTATTAGATAAATATTTTAAAGTATCTAATGCTTCCTTATCATCTTCATCATAACAATCAGATAAATACTTCATCCATACATCAACAAATGTATTTGGTATATTTAAATTACTTTTTTCACAAACTAATTTAACCATATTTTCTTTATCAAAATAATCATAATAATCTTCATAAGTACATATTGCTTCTATTACTTTATTCAATTCATCTTTTGTATATTTAATACCTAATTCATCTAATGCATATTCATATGTTTTATCATATTCATCTTTCCATTTAATTAAAGTATTATCTACATCAAAAATAATTCTTCTTAACATAATACCTCCTAATAACAAAAAAAGTCCTATGATGTAAGGACGAATAATCGCGGTACCACCTTACTTCATAGAAACTATGCTCTTTATAATTATAACGTAATTAACGATTTAACTTATGACAATGTATATTCATTAATTATATGTTTAAGTTTTCACCAACCACTTAAATCTCTACAATTCATTTAATTAACTACTTATTTGTCAATCAACATTAACAATTTAATTTTAATATAATATTTTAAATAAGTCAATAAAAGAAGACTATTCGTCTTCTAATTTTGCTAATACTTCTCTTGTAACATTAGCTGCAGTCTTTTTAATAGATCTAGCAGTTTTTTCTAAAACTGGAGTTCCTTTTTCTTTAGCATATATAACTAATTCATTAGCTTTATCTTTTATTTCATCGCTTTTCTTAACTGCTATTTCTTTAACTTTTTCTTTATCAAGTTCTTTTAATTCTTTCTTAATTTCTTCAATTTTAGATTCAATAGTTTCTTTAACTTCATCTGAATCAACATTCTTAGCTTTATTTAACATTTCATTAATTTTATCTGTTAAATCTTTTCTTAATTCTTCACCTTTCTTAGGCGCAAATAAAAGCGCAACTGCTGCTCCTATTGAAGCTCCTACAAGTAATTTTCCAGTACCTTTTTTTCCCATATTATTCTTCCTCCTCAATCTTATCAGTTTTCTTTTTAACTCTAAAAACCTTTTCAAAAGCACCAATTAAAATATTTATGATTCTATCACTTAGTAATGATAATTTATCAGTTGCTACATCAATAACATCAAACATTCCATCTAATGTCTTAACTTTCTTATCAACATTATCAACTACTTCTTGAACCTTATTAAGTGCTTTAATAGCTTTAATAGAAATAATGATTAATAATACTATTAAAACAATTAATAGTATATATATTATTATAGGCAAAAGAGAATCCAAATATTCCATTATTCTTCATCCTCCTCGTCATCATCATCATCATCACTATACATATTATCAATTAGATTAAATAGATCTTCTTTTTCTTCTTTCTTTTCTTCTTTTGGATTACTAATAGATACATCTGGAGTAGTAAATTCTTCTTCATCTTCTTCACTATCATTATAAGTAATTATTACATCATCTTCTTTATTCTCATTTTTATCATATGGTTCATTTATATAATCACTTATAGTATTAGTATTTTCTTCTTTAACTTCATCTTCATCTAAGTTATAAAAGATATTTTTAGAACCATTCATTGTTCTTTCAATTTCTTCATCTAATTCTTTATAAGCTTTATTTCTAACAGAATCAAAATCTACAATCTTCTTTTCATAAGAAAATTCTTTAGTTTTACTTAAACTATTATCAACAACATCATCAACACTATAATTTTTATCTAAAACACCATATATTGGAGAAACTACTGGAGATGGTCTAAATTTCTTAGGTTCTTCTTTCTTTTCCACAGTAGATTTATAAGAAGTCATTCTTTCAGTAACTCTACTATTTGTTCTATTAAGAGGTCTTGCATAAATATTTTTTTCTTCTTTTATAGAACTTCTACTTTCTTCTTTTGGTTCATCTTTTTCATCATCAAATATATTATCACCAATATCCATAGGAAAATTAAATGTTTTTTCACTTTTAAATAATTCTCTTTCAGATAAATCATTATTTGTATTTTGAATATCTAATTTTCTTTCTTTTTCTAGAAATTGTTTTCTTCTTTCTTCTTTTCTTTTTTCTTCTAATCTAATATCTTCTTCATCTTCTTCTATATCTTCATAAAAGAAATTTTTTACTTTATTTAAAAAACTCATGATATCACCTCTAATTATCCTTATCTTGATCTATTTCTTTCTTCTCTATTAAATCTTTAACGTTTTCTCCATCATAATTGTCATATTCATCAACATATTTTAAGAAATTATCATTACTTGCTTTCTTAGTCTTAAATATATTATATGTTTCACTTTCACTTAACTTATATTTTTCATTTCCAAGTAAGCTTTTTACTATGTCATCATTATATTTAACACTAGATAAAATAAAAGCCATATTATTTAATGCATCTTTTAAATTTTCTTTTTTAACATAACTTTCTATTTTTGCATAATTAAACATCATTTCAACAAAATATTTTCCATTATCTTCATTTACTTCTACATAACCATATTTACCATCATAAGATATAGTCTTTGATAAATATGCTTTTTTATTCTCTTTATATTTAAATTCTACTTTATGATAATAACTTACAACATCTGCATATAAGTAATATATATCACCTTTTGACATTAATCTTTGATTAAAATTATTTACTTCTGTTTGAATAACACCATTAGGTAAATAATATTGAAAACCTACTGCATTTTTATTTGTATATTTACTTTCTCTTTTAATTACTTTATTAATATTATCAATATAATTGTTTGTGTTAATATTAACAACTGTACAAGCACTCATAGTAAATACTACAAGCATTAATACAAGTATTTTACGCATATTATTTAAACACCTACTCTTATCTTTTATATTATATCAAAAAAAAATACTTATTTAAAGTACTTTTTATAAAATTAATCTTTATAGGCTTCTAACCTATTAATTCTTATTCCTTTTTCTGTAAACTTTTTTTCATATTCAGTCATAATATTATCTTCATATTTAGAATTTGCTAAATCAAGAGAAACAAATTTTAATTTATAACCAAAACAAGATAAAGATTCTAAAGAGAATGCAAATAATGATATATTATCTGTTTTCATAAAAATCTTTTTTTCTCCCTTAAATATATTTTCATATCTATTTAAAAATCTTTCATGGGTTAATCTTCTCTTTGCATTTCTATTTTTTGGCCATGGGTCTGAGAAGTTCAAATAAATTAAATCTATTTCTTTATCAAAAACATCCTCTATTAATCTTGCATCCATTCTAATAAATCTTAAATTTGGTATTTCTTTTTCAATTTTATTAACAGCGTACATTAAAACTGTATCATACATTTCTATACCAATAAAGTTTATATCAGGATATCTTAAAGCATTTTCAATCATGAAATTACCTTTACCACAACCAATTTCTATATATATAGGATTATCATTTTTAAATACTTCATTCCATTTTCCTTTATAATCTTCTGGATTTTTAATAACATATTTAGATTCTTCTAATATATTTTTTGCATTTTTATTATTTCTAAGTCTCAAATTAATCACCTTTCTAATTATATTATATTTTTAAAATAAAAACTAGTATAAAAAAAAGATTCTATTTAGAATCTTTTGTAAATACTCTATCTAATTTTTCTTTTATTTGATCTCTTGAAAATGGTTTAGCAACATATTGATCAAATCCTTCTTTTAAATATTTTTCTTTAGCACCCTCAAGAGCATCTGCGGTTACCGCAATTACCGGTGTATTAAAACCTTGTATTTTTTTTAATTCTACTAATGTTTCTTCACCATTCATTTCAGGCATCATTATATCAAGAAGAATAACATCATATTTATTTTCTTTAACTTTCTTAAGTGCTTCTGCTCCACTAGTTACTTCATCAATTTTTAACTTTAAATCTGAAAGTGCTCTATTAGCAACTTTTAAATTTAATAAATTATCATCTACAACTAAAATTCTTTTCTTAGAATAATCTATTTCATTTTCTTTTGGTACTATTACTTTTTCTTCTTCTGGTTTAGTCATCTTACTAATTCCTTGTGCAATATTAACAACAAAGATAGAACCTTTTCCATAAACACTACTAACATTAATAGTTCCACCCATCATATTAACAAGTTTTTTAGTAATCGCAAGACCAAGTCCAGTTCCTTCAATAGTAGTCTTTTTATCAATATCTAGTCTATCAAACTTTTCAAATAATCTATTAATATATTCTTTTTTAATACCTCTTCCAGTATCTTCAACACTAATAAATAAATTACATTTATTATCTTTATTAATACATTTAACTCTTAAAAATACACTTCCTTCTTCAGTATATTTAATCGCATTAGATAATAAATTATTTACTATTTCCTTAATATGAACTTTATCTCCAATTAATTCATATGGTAAATCTTCTGCAATTTCTATTTCTAATTTTATTGGTTTTTCACCAATTCTTGTTTTATTAATTTTTACTAAATTAGTTATTTCTTTAGAAAATCTATAAGGTTCTTGTACAATATCTAATTTATTACTTTCAATCTTACTTATATTTAATATATTTCCAACTATTTCAAGAAGAGTATTAGAAGCTTCAATTATATCTTCACAGTCTTCTTTAACTTGTTTTGGAACTTGATTTTTATAAGTTAATATATCCTCTGATAATCCCGCAATTGCATTAAGTGGAGTTCTTATTTCATGTGACATACTAGATAAGAAATCAGATTTTGCTCTATTTGCTTTTTCAGCTTCATCTTTTGCTATATTTAGTTTTTCTATTAAACGCATATCTGGATTTTCAATACTATGATACATAATAAAACATAAGAATGATTCAACAAAACAAATAATAACTATTTCAGGATGTTCTAATTGAATCATAAAACATATAAAGCAAAGTGTTAAATAAGTAATAATTGGAACAACTTTTCTTTTCTTTAATTTGTTAATATTAAAGAACATTAATAAGAATATTGCACTTGATGCAAATAAACTAAGCATCGATGCATAATCATTAGCTAAACCATACGAATAATATATTTGTTTTTTATTATCAATATAAATATCTAATGGTAAAAAGAATATTACTATACTTAATAACTCATAGACAAATCCTATAAATAAATTTAATGGCTTACTGTTTTTTGCTATTAAATCTATTAAATAACAAAGAAGTAATAAACCAAAGAAAACTAACATAAATATATATGATTTAATAAGTAAATCTGAAACTGTTTTAGGTACATAATCATAATAATATGATACTTGAGATATTGCATATTGAAGAATTAATGCAATCAAATTTGAATAACACATTATTTTAAATATAAGTGCTTCATTAGTTTTTAGTCTCTTTTTAGATGCATATAAAATTATAATTGAAAGTATTAACAAAATACAAAAAAATGTAAGAAATGTAAGCTTTGTTATAATCATAATTATTCACCTCTACTATATATAAATAATATCATATATTAAAAAAAAAATCATTATTTAATGATTTTTTTTAGTGTTTTATGAGATTCATATGGAATATTAATGTATCCATCTTTCTCAGCTTTAATTTTTGCATAATCTCTTTTTGTAGAACTTGCCATTGGGAATGAATCCCTAATTTTATAATCTGTTGGTATATAATTTTTATTATTAAATTTTTCATATATCTTTGATTGTAATTCCTTAATTTTTTCATTAATATCTAATTCTTTATCAAAGAAAACTATATTAGCACATAAATTACCATTTGGATTTATAAATACTTCAGCATCTTCTACATCTTTATCATCAAGGAAAACTTTTTTAACATCAAAATTATATAAAGTTTCACCATTTATAACAGAAGTATCATTGCCTCTTCCTTCATATATAACAATACCATCAGGTCTAACATAACCTATATCACCAGTATGTTTAAATAAAATATTAGATCCTTTATCTTTAAAGAATATTTTTTTATTTAAATCATCTCTATTATAGTATCTAAGCATACCGCAATCAGTTTTAACCGCTAACTGTCCTCTTACATTATATGGAAGTTCATTATCATTTTCATCTATTGCCATTATCTTAACACCTGGAATTGGATGACCAATAGAATAATCTGGATAATCATACTTATTTAATTCCGCAGTTACAGTAGAACCATTTTCACATGTACCATAACCACTATTTGCTTTCGCAGGGCATCCTATTCTTTTAAATAGATTATTTAATCTCTTTTTATCTTTTGGACTAGAGAAAGTTCCTCCAATTAATACAGTATGTAATTTGTTATAACGTAGTTTTCTATGTTTTATTTTAAATTTACCAATTTTACTCTTTTCAATTTTTTCTAAACCATTAAGAAGTTCTGTTGTTCCAACTCCCCAATTTATATCATGTGCACCTAAATTTTTACAAAATACTACTGGATCAAATTTTGGATTTTCAAATAATGTTGCACCGAAGAATAATGGTATTGTACCTACCGCAACTAATCCTGTTGAAGACCAAACTGGTATAGCTTGATAAATACTTTGTCCTCTACTTAGATCAAAGCCAAATGCAGTATAAGCACGAGAAATATTATTAATAGAATCATTACTTAATAATACTCCTTTTAATATTCCTGTTGTTCCAGATGAATAAACTACTGCAGCTGGTTTATCTTTTTCATATCCAACCATTTCGTCTAATACTTCATCTTTTCCTTCTTTTATAAAATCATTATATGTAACAATCTTTTTATTCTTATACTTCTTTTTCTTTAAAAATTTACCTATAATAGATGAATTTAAAGTTGGTACTATAACTAATTTTTCAATTCCAGCTTTTTCAACTACTCTATCAAATTTTTCTTTGCCTTTTTCGTAGAATAAATCCATCATGAATAATACTTTAGTACCATTCTTTTTTAAATCTTTAATCATATTTTCTTCATCTTGATAAGGTGCCATAAACATACCAACCGCACCAAGATAATTAAGTGAATATATTGAAGCCATTGCTTCTGGTATACCCGCTAAGCATACACCAACATAACTATTATTACCAACTCCATTATGTTTAAATGATCTTGCTAAATCTAATATATTTATTTCAAATTGTCTATAAGTTATTTTATTTCCAAAATAATTTAAAGCAACTGTATCTAAATTATCTTTATTATTATTAAATAATGCTTCTACTACAGTTTCTTTTGGTTTTTCACTAAAATATATCTCTTCATCATATACATGCATCCAAGGCATATCAATTGTAGGATATCCAACTTGTGGCCCAGCTATTTTACCTCTAGCCATATCCATTAAATACTTTTCCCTCTTCTTATTTTCTTCTAAACTTAATTTAGAAAGTTTTTCTTTGTAGCTTATTAAATCTTCTCTATTCATACTGTCCCCCATTTAATAGTTCCTTATTCTAACACATTTCTTATTTTTTATCAAATTCATAGTTCCATAACCCCAACTTTCCCTTTACACTAATTGGTTCATCATACTTAATTACATTTTCTAATTTCCATGCATAAGTACCATCATGATCACTTTGACCATATACTATTCTATCTTCTTTTAATAATTCATTTTGAAAATCTTCAGTCACTTTAATACAATCAACTAAAGTTGCTTCTCCAATTATTTTTCCTTTTTGAACATTAATATCATAATCTTTAAATTTAACAAGATTATCTTTTTCAATATTTAGTCCAGAGTGAATTAATATCTTACCTCTATAATTAGTTTTCCAGCTTCTAAACTCATAATTTTTATAACCTTCAATTATTAAAGAAGCCCATGGTTCTCTTATTGTTAATACCTTCATAAATCCTCCTATTTTATTATATCATGAGTTATTTACTTTACAATAACTTTAATAATTACTTTACAATTATTTTCTAATTGATATAACTATATATCTTTTTTGATTATCAGAAGAACATGTTAATAAAATAAGAGAATTATCTATTTTTAAACTGTCAAAATCATCAACATTTATATATTTAGAATCAATAACTTCATATAAATAATCCATATTAAAATCACTAATTATAATACTATCACCTACATTTAAATAATATATCTTATTAAAAACATATCTGTTATTATGACCCGCAAGTACTATATTATTTCCACCTATTTTATCACTAAAATCTGTTAAATAAATTTGATTATTATCTAGAGCATTATCCTTATTATCTATTACATTTTCATAATTAAATTTAGGTATACTGATATAACCCAAATAAGTATTATTATTTTCTTTAATAATTCTTTTGACTTTTCTTTTATACTCATATTCTTTTATAGTTGGAATAAATAAAAAAAATGAAGAAATAAATATAAACAATTTAATTATTCTTTTTAACAAAAAATAACCCACCTATATTAAACAAGAATAAAAGCATATAATTTAATTTATAATTAGTTGAAGTTGTTATTGGCATTTTTATTTCTTCATTCAAAATACTTAAAGTTGAAGTGCATGATATATCATTAACAGTAAAATTAACTTCTTTATTATTAAGTAAATAACCATTATCTACACTAATTTCTTTTAAGACATAGTCTCCATATGGAAGTTCTACTTTTAATACTCCATTTATAGTAGAACCTGAATATATTAAATAACCATTTCTATCAAATATATTAAAACTAGCATCTATTTTATTATCATTACCCATTGATATAACAGTAACTTCACATTTAATCTTTTCATTTATAATATTTAATTCCTCATCTTTATCATTTAAATTTATTTCATATAAATTATCATCTTTAACAAAACCATATAATTCTTTTGTTTCTTTTACATAATATGTTCCTTTCGCTAATTCTTTTGAACTTGTCTTATCATTAGAACTTACTATATTATCTACAATATTATAATCTTTATCATATATCTCAAATGATACTCCTTCTAAATTATTATTATCTTCATCAGTCTTATTAATAATAATTCTATTTTTTGGATTTACAATTAATTTAATACTAAAACTATTTAAAGATGGTTTACCAAAAGATGCGAGTGTTTGAGTTCTAATTGAAAAATCATCATATATAAGAGTGTCAGAATTATAGTTAACTTTAGGATTAAAATTAATAATATATTCTCCTTTTATAGATGGTTTTAATATTAACTTATTATCATTTATTTCATAGTTAATGCTTTCATCTATTTCTATATCATATTTACCTAAAACACTATTATAATCAATTAATTCTATTTCATCATTGACATTTGTTTCAAAATTTATATTACTAAATGATGGGAGTACATCATGAGACCTAATTAATTTTTTAATTTCTTCCTTTTCATAACTAATATCAATTTCACTAGAACTTCTACTATTAGAAGTAGTCCATTTTATATATTCATCTTTTGAAAAAAGCCATAATAATTCTTGAGTAGCCATATAATATTTTAAAGTATTATGTCCTTCATACCCATATCCATAATATGAAATTAGTTCCATCTCTCTTCTTACATCTTCACTATATCCTGATAAAGAAAAATCTCCATAAGTATAATAGTTACTAGTTGTTATTCTTGCATCTGGTTGAATACAATAAACTAGTTTCCCTTCCAAATAATTATATGGTAAATTACCAAAAGTCCATACATCACCATTTCGATAATGATATGACCATACTCCATCAATAAATTCTTGAGTAACTGTTTCTGCCTTAACTGAAACACTTATAAAAAGTAACATTAAAAATACTAAAATTTTATATTTTTTATTCATTTTTCTCACCTCGAGCAAAAATACTAACATAAATAAAAAATATAAACAAACGAAAAGAATGCTTATTTTGTAAGCACTCTTTATCAAAAATCAAATTTTATTAATACCAAAATTTAAATATCAAAATATTATTTTATAAATTAATTAAATTTTCATATTCTTTTTCATCAATTATTTTTATTCCTAAACTAATTGCTTTATCATATTTAGAACCAGGATTTTCTCCTACTAAAACATAATCAGTTTTACTTGTAACAGATCCTGTTACTTTTCCTCCTAGGCTTTCTAATTTTTCTTTATATACATCTCTAGACTTACTTAAAGTTCCTGTAATAACAAATGTTTTTCCATAAATATTTTCATTAGAAGCATCTACTTTTTCACCCAAATATTTCATATTAACATTTAATTCTTTTAACTTATTAATTAATTTAACATTTTCTTCATTATTAAAATATTCTACTATTGATTTCGCAATTATATCTCCAACATCATTTATATCTTTTAGTGTTTCATAATCTGCATTCATAAGTTTATCCATTTCACCAAAATATATTGCTAATATTTTAGCAGTCTTTTTACCTACATATCTAATTCCTAATGCAAAAATAAGTCTTTCTAGTGAATTCTTTTTACTATTAGTAATTGCATCAAGTAAATTATTAACACTCTTTTCTCCATAACCATCAAGTATCATTATTTCATCTTTATGTTTATATAATGAATAAAAATCTTCTACACTTCTTAAGAATCCTTCATTATAAAAATCTTCTATTATTCTTTCACCAAATCCATCAATATACATAGCATCTCTACTTACAAAATGAGTTAAGCCTTCAGTATGTCTTGCAGGGCAATCTTTATTAGGGCAAAAATGATTAGCATCCTTTTTAATAAGTTTAGTATTACATATTGGACAGTTTTCTATCATAATAGTTTTTTCACTATCACTTTTTCTTCTATCTAATTTAACCTCAACAACTTCTGGAATTACATCTCCAGCTTTTCTAACTGAAATAGTATCATTTACTCTAATATCTTTATCTAATATATAATCATAATTATGAAGAGTTGCTTTACCTACTAAAGAACCTGCTACATGTACAGGATTAAATATTGCATTTGGTGTTATCTTTCCTGTTCTTCCAACAGTATATTTTATTTCTTTTAAAGTTGTTAAAACTTCTTTTGCAGGAAATTTATATGCTATACCCCATCTTGGAACTCTTGATGTAAATCCTAATTTCTTTTCATCTTCTAAACTATTAACTTTAATAACAACTCCATCTATTTCAAATGGTAAATTATCTCTTTCTTTTTCTAAATTATCAACATAATTTATTATATCTTTACTTGATTTAGCAAGTCCATTTAATTTAATATTTGTTACAAAACCTAGTTCTCTTAAAAATGATATAGATTCATCTTGATTACTTATATTATAATCTTCTGGATTTGGAATAAAATATGCCATAAAATCAAGATCTCTTTTAGCAGTTATCTTACTATCTAATTGTCTAACAGAACCTGCTGCTGCATTTCTTGGATTAGCAAATTCTTTTTCATTATTCATTAATCTTTCTTTATTAGCTTTATCAAAAGATTTTTTACTCATGTATATTTCACCACGAACTTCAATATCTATATCTTTTGTTAATCTTAATGGCACAGATTTTATAGTTTTTACATTTATAGTAATATCTTCACCAGTAACTCCATCTCCTCTAGTTGCTGCTCTTACTAAAACACCTTTTTCATATATTAATGATCCTGATAAACCATCCATTTTAGGTTCTAAAGTATAACTTGGATTAGATACTGTTTTTCTAATTCTTTCATCAAAAAGCATTATTTCTTCTTCATTAAAAATATCATCAAAAGAAAGCATAGGAGTTTTATGAACTACTTTATTAAACTTATCTATCGCTTCTCCACCAACTCTATTTGTAGGAGAATCTTCTCTTTTTAATTCTGGATATTTATTTTCAAGTAATAATAATTCATTATATAAATCATCATATTCTTGGTCAGTAATTGTTGGGTTATCAAGAACATAATATTCATAACTAGATTTATTAATTATACTTATCAATTCATCAATTCTTTTTATAGCATTTTCCATGTTATCACCTATATATAATTATACTATTTTTTACAATTAAATAAAAGAAAAAAAGGCTTTTTTAATAGCCTTTTTTATTATCTTTTCATTGAATTTAAATTTTCATTTACTTCTTTAAAAAATTCATCTATTTGTTTTTTAGTTTCATCTTCCAATTTACTATTTAATTCATTCTTTTTCTCATTTAATAATTCTTTTTCTTTTAATAAATTATCAATATCTTTACCAATTTTTTCTTTTATTTCTACTGTTTCTTTTGTTTCTTTTTCTTTACCAATTTCATCTAAAACAGTATCAGAAGATGTTTGATTCTTTTTCTCATCATCTATAGATTTATCATCTTCATTTTTAATTATTGAACTAAAATCTATTTCATCACTTCTATCAAATATACTTCTTATTTTAAAACCTGTTCTTTTTAAGAATCCTGGGACTGATTTTGTTAAGAAACGTTTGAATTTTGGAGTTCTCTTTTTCTTTTCTTCTTTTTCTTCATTCTTAACTTCAGACTTTTCTTCTTTATTAGATTCTTCCTTAACTTCAGAAACTTCTTCTTTATTAGATTCTTCCTTAACTTCAGAAACTTCTTCTTTATTAGATTCTTCCTTAACTTCAGAAATTTCTTCTTTAGCTTTAGGTTTTTCTTCTAATGAATATAATTCTTCTTTAAGTTTATTAATTTCTTTACATGTTTTAATATATTCTTTCATTTGTTTTGCTGTTTCTTCAAAAGGTGCATTTAAATCTATTTTTATTATTTTAGAATCTATATCTTCTTTTTTAGCATTTAATATAGAAATCATTTTATTTATTTCTTCTTTAGATATACCTACCTTTTTAGGTTCTTCATTCACACGTGGATTTTCAATCTTAATAGGATTAATTTTATTTGTTTCTTTAACCTTTTCTGGTTCAATTATTTTTGGATTTTCAACCTTTATCGGATTAACTTTATTTTTTTCTTCTTTTTCAACATTTTTTATTACTGGACTATTTATTTTTTTAGGTTCTTCAAATCCTTTTAATCTTGCTATTTCAGATTGAATTCTTTGTCTATTTCCAATTTCTCTAGCAATTAAGTTATCATCACCAATTAATTTTGCTTCATCAATATTACTTACTGTCTTTTTAAGTTCTTCTTCTAATTCTTTAACTTTTTTATTAATTTCTTCTTCTTTAGCAAGTCTCTTTATTTCAAATAATTCATTTAATAAACTTTGTCTATAACTTCTTTCTTCTGCAATAGCATTTTCATCATCATTTAAAATAGCAACTTGTAATCTTTTCATACTCTTATCTAATTCAAATTTAATTTCTTCTTCTCTTGAATTAAATATAGTTTTTTTATCACTAATAAATTCTTTTTTAATATCTTTTTCTATATTATTAGTATTATCTTCAATTACTTCTATTATTTCTTCTTTAGGTTCATTACTAACTACTGCTTCTTCCTTTTTTACAGGTTCTTTACCTTCAAGTAAGTTAACTAATAATTGTTCAGGAAATCCTCTTTTATTTGCATTATAAATAATGCTTGCTATTCCATCTGCTTTCTTTTTTAAATCAGTTTCATTTGCTAACGATTCTAATTCTTTTTTATAACCGTTATAAATATTAATTGTATTAACCATTAATTGATATCTAGTTTCTGAAAGTTGTTTCTTTTCTTCTAATTCTATTTGTTCTTTTGATTTTGAAACCTTAGGTATTTTTCCAACAACAGTTAAGGAATCTAATTCTTTTTGGATTCTTTCTCCTTCAAGTTTATTTATATTCTTTAATATTTCTTTTCTTTCTTTATCATAATTATCTCTAATTCTTATAAAATCATTAATATCCATACCTTTGAAATCACTATTATCTGAATCTTTTTTAATTCTATTATATGAGTTCATAGTATTAATAATTCTATTCTTATTAATAATTAATTCTTGTCTTTCATTTTCTAGACTAACTTGTTCAGGGGTTTTAGGAATCTTTGGTTTTTCTTGACCAACTAAAGTTATTTGAGATTCTTCTCTTCTTAATCTATCTTCTTCTAATTTTTTAATTTGTTCATCTAAAAGTTGTACTCTATTATTAATAATGTTTATTTCTTTTTCAAAATCATTTATATTCATATAAACACCTCTACTATATATATAAATATTAACATTTTTTTAGTTTAAAGTAAATAAAAAAAGATTTATAATAAAATCTTTTTTAGTTTTCCCATAAATTATTAGGATATTCTTTTTTTAATACCATTTTTTTAATAGATTTCTTTACATTATCAGTATCTTCTTTGTATGTAACACCATGCCATTTTGCTTTTGTATCTAATACTTTAACTTCTTTTCCTGCCTTTAACGCATTTTCTATTTCCACCGGAATTAAGAATTCACATTTTTCTAAATCATTTTCATTTTCTTTAAAGAATATATCCATTCTTTCTTTTAAAAATGGAAATATTGATAAATCAAAAGTTAACATATTCATAGAAACTAAATCATCTTTTTCTACTTTAAATACTTCATTATCTACTAACGATGTCGCAATTATTTCTCCATCAACATATTCTAATTTAGATTCATTAATTGATAATAAATTACCATTCTTATGTTTTATTACCCCTCTTTTAACAGAACCATTTTCTGTCATCGTATTATTTGCTTTATAACCTATTGTAGAAAATTTATTATCTCTATCACTTTTTAAGAAATCTCTTGCAACAAAATATGCATCTCTTCCATAAAAGTCATCTGCATTTATTACTAAAAATGGTCCAGTTATTTTATCTTTTGCAGCATAAATAGCTTGCGCAGTTCCCCAAGGTTTAACTCTATTTTCTGGTATATTTACAAAAGATGGAATATCTTCCATTTTTTGAAATACATAATCTACATCAATATATGGTTCAATTCTTTTACCAATAGTATTTTTAAATACTTCATAATTTTCTTCTTTGATAATAAATACTACTTTATCAAAACCCGCTTTTTTGGCATCATAAATAGAATAATCTATTATAAATTCTCCATTTGGTCCCATAGGTTCAATTTGTTTTAATCCACCAAATCTACTACCCATACCCGCAGCCATAATCAATAATTCCATATTACTCACTCACTTTCTTTATTGCTTTATGATCTTTTAATAATTTCTTAACGCCTTCTTTTGTAAATGAAATAGTTGCAATTTTTCCATCTATATCAATAACAACACCATTTCCATATTTATCGTGTCTTATTAAATCTCCTCTTTTTAAATCATTATTAGTAATCATATCTTCTCTATTAATTTTCTTAGAGAAAACATTATCTTTTCTTTCTTGATCTAATAAATCATCACCTATTTCAGATATAAATCTACTAGGTATATTACTTGTTACTTTACCATACAATAATCTACTTCTAGAATTAATTATATATAGTTTCTTTCTAGCTCTTGTAATAGCAACATAACAAAGTCTTCTTTCTTCTTCAAGTTCTTCTTCACTATTCATAGAATTTAAATGAGGAAATAATCCTTCTTCTACTCCTACTACAAATACATAATCAAATTCAAGTCCCTTAACTGCATGCATAGTCATTAAAGTAACCTTTTCTTCATTATCACTTTGATTTTCAGATGCATCAGTTACTAAACTAATTTCATCTAAAAAATCTTCTAATGTTACTATTCCACTAACTTCTTCAGCATTGTGCGCAATTGACTTAAATTCCTCTAAGTTTTCAAGTCTAATATCTGCTTCTAGAGTTTTTTCACTTTTAAGACTTTCTTTAATACCAGTTTTATTTAAAACAAGTTCAATAAAATCTACTAAAGGCATTGAATCTTTTTCTTTTTTTAATGCTTCTATTATATTTTTAAATTCTAATTCTTTATTAGACGTAATTGATTCATATAAAGACTTATTTTCATTTCTTCCTACTATACTTAAATTTTCTATTGTTTTTTGACCTATTCCTCTTTTTGGATAATTAATAACTCTAAGTAAAGAAACATCATCTTTTTCATTATGAATTAGTTTTAAATACGCAATTAAATCTTTAATTTCTTTTCTATTATAGAATGCATAAGAACCAACTATTTTATATGAAATATTATTTTGCAAGAATGCTTCTTCAACATTTCTACTTTGAGCATTTGCTCTATATAAAACACATATTTCATCAGGACTTATTCCTTCACTAATTAATTTTTTTGTTTCTTTAACAACAAAACTAGATTCATCTTTTTCATCATATGCTTTATAATATTTTATTAAATTACCCTCTTCATTATTAGTCCATAAATTCTTTTCTTTTCTAATTTTATTATTCTTAATAACATTATTCGCTGCTTTTAAAATAGTTTTAGTAGAACGATAATTTTCATCTAATATAACTACTTTCGCATTAGGATAATCTTTTTCAAAATTTAATATATTTTTATAATCTGCACCTCTCCAAGTAAATATTGCTTGGTCATTATCTCCAACAACAGTAATATTCTTGTATTTTCCACTTATCATTTTACTTAATAAATATTGAGGTTTATTAGTATCTTGATACTCATCTATAAATACATATTTATATAAATCTTGATATTTAATTAAAACATCTTCATGTTCATTAAATAACTTTATTGGTAATAAAAGTAAATCATCAAAATCTATTGCATTACTTCTTTTTAAACTTTTTTCATATTCATCATATACTTTATATACTACTTCATCATAATCAGTATAAACAAATTTTTCATATTCTTTTACTGAAACCATTTCATTTTTATTATCTGAAATACTAGATCTAATTGCTCTATAATTATATTTATTAGAATCTATATCTAATTCTTTCATTATTTTCTTAATCATTGTTAATGAATCATCAGCATCTATTATAGTAAAATTGCTATCATAACCAAGTAATTCATAATTTTCTTTTAATAATTTTAATCCAAATGAATGGAATGTTGATATTTGTATTAAAAAAGCTTCTCTACCAATTAAATTATAAATTCTTTCCTTCATTTCTTTAGCAGCTTTATTAGTAAAAGTTATCGCTAAAATATTTCTTGGAGAAATATCTCTATGTTCTAAAAGGTACATAACTTTTGTTGTCAAAACTCTTGTTTTACCAGAACCTGCACCTGCAAGTACAAGCATTGGTCCATCTATGTTTTGTACGGCCTCTAATTGTCTTTCGTTTAAGTTTTCTATCATAATATCCTCCACTTTAATTGTATCATAAATAATGCTTTTTTCATATAATACTTTGAAAGGAAGATGAATTTTGAAAAAAATAATTATTGGAGTTATTCTTTTTGTTTTAGCAATAATTGGAATTATATTTATTAATAAAGATATTAATAAAACAAAAAAGAATGATTTAAAAAAAGTTAAAGTCGCAGAAGTTGCGCATTCAGTATTCTACGCACCTCAGTATATTGCAATAAAAAAAGGATACTTTAAAGATGAAGGATTAGATATTGATTTAATACTAACACCTGGTGCAGATAAAGTTACATCAGCAGTATTATCAAAAGATGTTGATATTGGTTTTTGTGGAAGTGAAGCATCAATATATGTCTATAATAATAAGAAAAAAGACTATATAGTCTCATTCGCAGGACTAACTAAAAGAGATGGATCTTTTATAGTAGGAAGAGAAAAAAATAAGAATTTTAAATTAAGTGATTTAAAAGGAAAGTATATTATTGGAGGAAGAAAAGGTGGTATGCCTGAAATGACTTTAGAATATACTCTTAAAGAAAATAAAGTTGATATTAACGATTTAACTATTGATACATCAATAGAATTTGCATCAATGGCATCCGCATTTATTTCTGGAACTGGTGATTACGTTACATTATTTGAGCCTAATGCCACTTTACTTGAAAAAGAAGGAAAAGGATATATAGTTGGTTACCTTGGTGAATATGGTGGTGAAGTTCCATATACTTCATATAATGCATTAAAAAGTTATATAAAGAATAATAAAGATACTATTAAAAAATTTACTAAAGCAATAAATAAAGGATTAAAATATGTTCAAAAAGAAGATAACAATAAAATAGCAAAAGAACTAGTAGAATTCTTTCCAGATATGACTATTAATGATTTAGAAAAAATGATTAAAAGATATAAAGACAATGACGCATGGAAAAAGAATACTAAACTAACAAAAAAAGAATTTGAACACTTAGAAGACATTATAATTGAAGCTGGAATAATTGATAAAAAAGTACCTTATAATAAATTAGTAGATACTAGTTTTAATGATGAATAAAATATTAGAGATTAAAAACTTAAGTAAATTCTACCAAACAAATGAAAAAGAAATACATGTTTTAGATAATATTAATATTAACGTTTTCCAAAATGATTTTTTAGGAATAATCGGACCATCTGGTTCTGGTAAATCAACTATTCTATCTATAATCGCAAATTTAGAAGATTATGATTTAGGTTCAATAATAAAAAAAGATAATTTAAAAATTGGTTATATGCTTCAAAAAGATTATCTAATGCCCTACTTAACTATTTTAGATAATTGTTTAATAGGTTTAAAAATTAATAAAAAATGCACTAAAGAAAATATAGAAAAAACTAAAAAGATGCTTATAAAATATGGACTTGGAAAATATATAAATAGTTATCCAGATGATTTATCGGGAGGACAAAGACAAAGAGCGGCATTAATAAGAACTTTAGTTCTAGATCCTGATATATTACTTTTAGATGAACCATTTTCCGCACTAGATTATCAAACAAGACTTAATATTTCAAAAGATATAAAAAACATAATCAAAGAAGAAAAAAAGACATTAATAATAGTTACACATGATATAAATGAAGCAATTAATATGTGTAATAGAATAATAGTACTTTCAAATACTCCAGCTAAAATAAAATCTATTTATAAAATAGATGAAGATAATAAAGATGAAATGTATTTATATAAAAAAATATGGAGTGATCTAACAAATGATTAGTAATGAAAGAAAAAAATACTTAAAGAAAAGAAAAAAAGAAAAAATACTAATACTATTTTTTCAAATACTAATTCTATTTCTATTTATAATAATATGGGAATTACTATCAAGATTTAAAATAATAGATACATTTTTACTATCTTCTCCATCAAACATATTAAAAACAATAATTAAACTATATAAAAGTAATAATCTATTTAGTCATATATTTAAAACACTAGATGAAATAATTATTAGTTTTGTTTTAGGAAATATTATTGGTTTTATAATATCATCAATTCTTTGGTTTAATAAAAAACTATCATTAATTTTAGATCCATATTTAACAATTATAAATAGTTTGCCTAAAGTAGCTTTTGGACCACTTATAATAATATTAGTTGGTGCTAATACCAATTCTATTATAATAATGTCATTACTAATATCTAGTATAGTAAGTATACTAAATATGAATACATTTTTTAAGAATACAGATAAAAATATAATTAAAATTATTAAAACTATGGGTGGTAATAAATATGATATATTTTTTAGAGTAGTTGTGCCAAGTAATTTAAATTATATACTTGATTCATTTAAAGTTAATATAAGTATGTGTTTCGTTGGTGTCATTATGGGAGAGTTTTTAGTATCTAAAGAAGGTATCGGATATTTAATAAATTATGGTTCTCAAATATTTAATATGAATTTAGTTTTAACAGGTATTATATTATTAGTTTTATTAACTATTATTTTATACTTAATAATTAATTTAATAATAAAAAAAATAAAAAGGTATTAAATACCTTTTTATATTGTTAAATCATTAAATCTTTTAACACCTTTTTTTATTAATATTAAATATAAAATATAATCTAATAATAAATAGAAAATAATAATTAAAAATAAAATTATATTATAATTAAAAATATCAATAGTAATAAATACTAATACATAATTTATTATTAACAAAAGCATACCAAGCATAACAGATATAAATGAACTCATACTTTGTTTAACTACTTCCGCACTATTTTCAAAATCTAATTTAGGATATTTTAAATTAATAATAATACCAATTAAATGTGATGCAAGTGGTAATAAAACAGATAATAATAAAATAAATATACTTGGAATAATACCTATTTTAAATCTAATAAACATAATTATATCTCCAATAAATAATACTGGTGTTGTTAAAACTAAACACGCATATATTTTAGATAAAAGTATATCTTTAGTTTTTAATGGTAACGATTTTAATAAAGTAATATTTTTACCTTCTAAACTAATTAAAGAACTAGTAATAGAAGTCATAAATGATGTCATAATTACAAGTAATAATATAATTAATGGTACATTATTTTCTAATAAATCTTTTAAAAAGATAAAGCCTTCCATTGAACCTAAAGTATTCATAAAACCATCAAATTTAATACAAAGCATAATTGACATTATAATAAATAGTACCAAACTAAATCCTGCATTTACTATAAATACTGGTGTCTTAAAAAATATATTTAATTCTTTTTTTATTAAAGAATTATTTTTACTGTTTTGCTTAATTTTTATATCTTTTACATTTACTTTCTTATTATTTACTACTCTTTTTAAACCACTATTAATTTTGAAATAATATTTATTTAATATTAATATTCCAATTACATATATAAATATATTAACTAATATGAATTTAATTAATTCAAATAAATTAAATTCATTAATCAAATCTAAATATACTGCCGAAGGATAATATATCTTTTTAATAATATCACTTATTGAATTAGAATTATTTTTAAAGTATTCAAATATTGATTCTAAGTTCATAGTGAAAAATAATATTCCAAGTAAAAATATCATAGATAATAATATTTGAGTCAAATTTTTAAATTTAAATTTACTAGATAAAAATGATGTGATTAAACCAATAATACAAGATATAATAATTGGTATTATTGGCATAATAAATAACATAATTATACTTGTTAAATAGAATGTAGAATTAATATTATCTGCCCATAAAATATACGCACCCATTATTGGAATCATGAATAATGAATTAAATATTAATTCAAATACATAAAATTTAAATATTCTAACAAATAATACTAATTTTCTATCTATTGGTAATGATAAAAGTAATTGATCATCTCTACAATTAAATATTAAAGGACCTGTTTTATAAACTCCTTCAATTATAACCATTAAAGATGTCATAAATGAAAATAATACTAGTAATAAAGATTGTAAATGATATTCTGCTACTTTTTGAAATAAATTATTTACATTTGAAAATATAGAGAACATGAATACAAGCATTAATAAAAAAGCTACTAATAAATTATTTGATTGTTTACTTTTCTTTTTAGATTTAACTTTAAAAAGATTCATGTCACTAGTCATGCATGCTTTTAATAATGAGAATATTTTTTTCATTTTATCCCTCAAGTTCCATAAATACATTTTCTAATGATTTATCGCCTTTAATTTCTTTCATGCTTCCACTCTTTACTAATTTACCATTTTTAATAATTGCTACTCTAGAACATAATTTTTCTGCAACATCTAATATATGTGTTGAATAAAATACTATTTTACCTTCCTTTACCATTTCGTTTAATATTTCTTTTATTTCAAATACTGCCTTTGGGTCTAAACCAACAAAAGGTTCATCCATAACAAGAATTTTAGGATCATGAGCTAAAGCTGATATTAAAACTACCTTTTGTTTCATACCATGAGAAAAACTATCAATAGTATCATTTAATTTGTTTTCCATTCCAAATATCTTAGAATACTTTTCTATATTATTTCTTCTAACATCTTTTGGAACATCATACATATCACAAATAAAATTAATATAATCTATTGCCTTCATATGTTCATATGTTTCTGGATTATCTGGAACAAATGCCATTAATTTTTTACATTCAACAGGATTATCTTTAATTGATATATTATTAATTAATATTTCTCCTTCATCAAAATCATGTATTCCTACTATTGATTTAATCAATGTAGTTTTACCTGCACCATTATGTCCAATAAAAGCAAATATATCTCCATCATTTACTGTAAAAGAAACATTATCTAATGCTTTTTTATCGCCATATTTTTTTGTAACATTTTTTATTTCTATCATATATTTCCTCCTTATAAATCTAATGAAGGATTTATTTTTAATGAGTAATCACTAAACAATCCCTTTTTATAATAATAATATCCTGCTGCTGCTATCATTGCACCATTATCAGTACAATAATTTATATTAGGAACAACTAACTTAATTCCTTTTTTATCGCATAATCTCTTAAATTCATCTCTTATTCCAGAATTAGCAGATACTCCACCTGCAACTAATAATTCTTTTACTTTATATTCATCAATTGCTTTCATAGTTTTTTTAGTTAAAGTTTTAACAACTATATTTTCAAAAGAAGTAGCTAAATCTTCTTTTCTTATTTCATTACCTCTTTGTTTTTCGTTATGAACTAAATTAATAACAGCAGATTTAATTCCACTAAAACTAAAATTATAACTATTATCATCCATTGGTAAAGGAAGTTCATAACTATCTTTTCCTATCTTACTTAATTTATCAATAACAGGTCCTCCTGGATATGGTACATCTATTACTCTTGCTACTTTATCAAATGCTTCTCCTACAGAATCATCTATAGTTGAACCTATTCTTTTAAATGATAAATCTTCATCCATATAAATTATTTCTGTATGACCACCTGATATAACTAAACAAATAAGTGGAAAATCCATAGTATCAACTAAGTTATTTGCATATATATGACCTGCCATATGATTAACACCTATTAATGGTTTATTATATGCTAAAGCTAAAGTTTTAGCAGCTTCTACTCCAACAAGTAATGAACCAGCAAGACCAGGACCATATGTAACCGCAATAGCATCTATTTGATCCATAGTCATATTAGCTTTTTTAAAACAATCTTCAATAACAATAGTTATACATTCAGCATGAGATCTTGATGCTATTTCAGGTACAACACCACCAAATTTTTTATGTATATCTATTTGAGATAAAGTAGTTGTTACTATTTCCTCTTTACCATTTTTTACAATAGAAATACTAGTCTCATCACATGATGATTCTATTCCAAGTATATAAACATCTTTCATTATTTCACTTCCTTAAGCATTAATATTCCATCTATTCCATTATAGTAACCTTTTCTAATAGCCACTTTTTTAAAACCAATACTATTATATAACATAATTGCATTTTCATTATCAACTTTTACTTCTAAAGTAACATTTAAAATACTCTTATTCTCAAGCATTTTTAATATTAAACTTTTTCCTATTCCTTTATTTCTATATTCATCTAATACAAAAATATCTATTATTTCAGCATTTTCATATAATAATTGATATATTAAAAAACCTACATATTTATCATTTTCTTTAAAAGCAAGAATAAAAGTATAATCATTTATGATAGGATTATACTTTTCTTTATATTTATCAAATAATTCTTTTATCTTACTAATATCTTTTATTTCTTCTATCATAATTTATCTTCCGCATCTATTTTCTTTAAATAATTAGGTTTTAAATAATGCGCATTTATTTCTTTATCTTTATAATAATCAATTAATTTATTAATATTAAGTATAGGTTTTATAGTATCTATTCCATCTATTTCTTCTTCTGATATAAATACTACATTTTTTAAATCATTTATATCTTTTAAAAATACATCTTTAGTTTGATACTTATCTACTACTATATCATTATAATCTTTATCATATATTCCATAATACATTCTATTGTTTTTATCTTTAATTATAGAAACATAATAATCATAATTTTCTAAAGAAAATATATATTGTTTTAAAGATGAAACTGGTATTACAGGTATATTATTTGAAAACGCAAGTACTTTACCAACAGTAACACCAATTCTAGTACCAGTAAACGAACCTGGTCCATTAACTACAAATATCTTATTAATATCATTAGTTTTAATATTATTTAAATCAAGTAATTCTTTAATAAATGGTACTAAATATGAAGAATGGTCATTAATAGATTCTAATTCTTTTTTTCCAATTATTTCTTTATCTTTAACTAGTATTACAACAAGTTTTTTTGAACTAGTATCTAAAAAAAGCGAGATCATAAAGCGTCCTCGCATAATTCTTCATATTTTTGACCATGTGGTATAAATTTAATTATTCTCTTATCTTCTTCAATAACTTTAAAATATACATCTAATCTTTCTTCAGGTAAATAATCTTCAATCATGTTAGCCCATTCAATAATAACTACACCATCTTTATCGAAATAATCAAGTAAACCTGTTGATTCAGGATTATCTTCTAATCTATATATATCCATATGATATAGAGGCATTTCTCCATTTAAATATTCTTTAATTATATTAAAAGTAGGACTTGTTATAGTTTCACTAATTCCAAGTGCTGCAGCAAAACCTTTAGTAAAAACAGTTTTTCCAGAACCTAATTCTCCATTAAGGCAAATTACCATTCCAGGAAACTTTTCTGCTTCTAAATTTTCTGCAATTGAGATTGTATCTTCTTCACATCTAGTTGTTAATTTATATTCATTCATCTAATATCACCCTCTACATTTATTATAGAAAAAAAAAGTACATTTTACAATGCATTTTTCATAAAATGACTTTCTTTTTACAGAGCTAAAACATGTTTTCTAAATTTCCATCTTCTTTATAAACATTAGACATATCTATTATATAATCATATCTACTATAAAATTTACTATATGGACTAGAATAATCATACTCATCCATTATAACTCCTGGAAGTAAACTTTCAGTAACATATATCTTAGTATCACTCATCGCTCCTATTATCGCAATATGTCCATCCCATCCTATTAAATCTCCTACTTTAACAGAACCAGAATGAAGTAAATCATAAGAATTATATCTAAGTTCACCAACATCAGTATAATCATAATCGTAAGGATTAATACCTGCACCTATATCACCTAAATCAAATCCTGCTTGTACTAAAACCCAAGTAACATATCCACTACAATCTAATCCATTAGGATAATAATGTCTTGGAATTCTATATCCATCATCTTCATAATTAAGAAGTGGACATCCCCAAGATGATGGACCTGCAACTACTTTAGTCATCTCATTTTCTTTTTCTTTTCCAAGATATAATCCTTTTTTATAATATCTTCCTTCTCCAGTAACACCATTTAAAGTAAGTCTTCCATTTTCATAAAAATATGGTACTTTATATGGAAACTCTAAAGTTAAAAATCTAGATGCTACCGCAACTGCTGCTCTAGTTCCTACACCTGCTTCTTTTACTCTACTATCTAATATATCATCTAAAATAGCTATATCTTCTTGACTATAAGAATTACATGAAACTATTTGCTTATTATTATCTAAAGTTTTAGGTCTAATTAAATTAGTACTTATTATTTCTACTTCATCACTTAAATTATTTGATGATTTTACTTTAATAACTGCACTTCCTACATTATTAGCTCTAACATTACCGTTTTCATCAACACTTAATATATCATTATTACTAGATTCATATTTAACATTAGTATCAACATTACCAACATAATCTAATTTAACATTTAAATTTATACTATCACCAAGAGCTAAATACTTTTTATGATTAGTTATCTTAATAGATAATATATCATCTATATCAAATTTCTTTTCATAACTAACTTTTTTATTACCATTATATTTAATAATAATTTTATATTTACCAGTTTTAATACTATAAGTACATCTATTATTTGACGCTAATAAATAATCACTTTCATTATTCTTTTCATCTATAAATTTACAATATATATTATTTTTATTATGTCTTTTAATCTTAATAAAAACATCTCTTGTTTTATCACTATTATATTCATTTTTATAATATACTTTTGTAATAGTTGGCGCAGTATTATAATCTTCTAAAAATAAAAGTAAAACTATAATAATACATAATAAAAAAATCATAAAATATACTATTTTATTTTTCATAAAGATCATTCCTATAATAAAAGTATATCAAATTAATTATTTTAAGTAAATAAAAAAAATTACTCTTAAAGAGTAATTATTCTTCCATTTCTTCAACTAATTTACATAATCTTTCAAATTCTTCTTCATCATCAATACTAACTAATTCTTCACCATTTTCACTAACTTTATATTCTAATAAATAAGAATCTGTATCATTACTTAAATCATTTGCGATTACATATACTTTTCCATTATCTTCAAAGTGATTTACTATTTCTACTTTAACTTTTTCACCTTTATCATCTGTCATTTCTATAATTAAATTATTATTTTCTTCATTCATAATGAGTTCTCCTTTACTATAAAAATTATAACAAAAAGATAAGTCTTTTTCAATAAAAACTTATCTCTTACCATCTATTCTTTTAAATCTAATTTTATCTTTTATATGATCTGGTTTAAGAAGTTCATATGCTTCTATATCAAGAGCTTTCGCAATTTCTTGTAATTTAGTAAAACTAGGACAAAACTTACCTCTTTCTAAATCACTAATATACTTTGGTGTTGTATTTGATAATTCTGCAAGTTGTTCTTGTGAAAGACCTTTATTAAATCTATACCATTTTATATTAATGCAAAATACTTCTTGAACAATATAATCTTCAACTGTAGTCAAATACATCACCACCACTTCTTTAATTTTACTTAAAATAAAAATCAATTTACACCTAGTAAAAGGCGATAAAATAACTCTTAGTAAACAAAAAAAAGATAAGTAAAAACTTATCTTTAGTATTCTTCATCTTTATATAGGATAATTTCTCCCTTTTTTTGACTCTTTTTTATATCTATTACTCTTTGATTAGATGAACCCTTATATTTTAATCTTGGATCAAATAAATCTTTTTTAAATTGACCATCTACTAAAACATCTAAATAATTAAATATTTCATAATCTTTTATAGTTTCATAAGTAAAACCTGTCCAAGACCATAATGATTTTTTAGGATATCTTTCTTTAAACATTTTAGCTAGTTTAGTAGAACCAGATATATTCTTTGGATGCATTGGTTCACCACCAAGCATAGATAAACCTACAATATAATCTTCCTTACATAAATCAAGTACTTTTTCTATAGTTTCATCTGTAAACTCTAATCCTTTACAAAAATCCCATGTATCTTCATTAAAGCAGCCATCACAATGAAAACTACATCCTTGAAAAAATATTGATACTCTAATACCAGGTCCATTAGAGATATCCATTTTTCTAATTTTATTATATCTCATTATTAAGCATCTTTATTATCTATATGGATAACTCTTTCTTTTATTTCTTGAGTTCTACCTTTATTCCAGAAATTAGTTCCTATATAACCACATGTTCTTCTAGCTACATTCAAAGTATCATGATTTCTATTTCCACAATTTGGACAATACCATTCCATATTATCATCAATTAATATTTCTCCAGTATATCCACATTCTTGGCAATAATCAGATTTAGTATTTAATTCAGCATACATAACATTATTATAAATAAACTTAATAACTTCCATTACTGTATCTAAATTATTTTCAAGATTTGGAGTTTCAACATATGAAATTGCTCCTCCTGGAGATAATTTTTGAAACTCACTTTCTAAACTTAATTTAGTAAATGCATCTATTTCTTCAAATACAGGAACATGATATGAGTTAGTAATATAATCTCTATCTGTTATTCCTTTTATTTTACCAAATCTATCTCTTAAACATTTAGCAAATTTATATGTAGTACTTTCAATTGGAGTACCATAAACTGAATAATCAATATCTTCTTGTTCTTTCCATTTAGCACAAGCATCATTTAATTTTTGCATTACTGCAATACCAAATTCTTTACCTTTACCATTATCAGTATGAGAATGACCAGTCATATATTTAACACATTCATAAAGACCTGCATAACCAAGAGATATAGTTGAATAACCATGATGAAGTAATTCATGTATACTTTCACCCTTTTCAAGTCTTGCTAAAGCTCCATGTTGCCATAATATTGGTGCAACATCACTTGTTACCTTAGATAATCTTTTATGTCTAATTTGAAGTGCTCTATGGCAAAGTTCAAGTCTTTCATCAAATACCTTCCAAAATATATCCATATCTTTTCCAGAAGTTAATGCTATATCTGGTAAATTAATAGTAACAACACCTTGATTAAATCTACCATAATATTTTCCTTTACCTTCTACATAATTTTTAGCTTTAGCAATATTTCCAAGACTCATTGTTCTATCAGGAGTTAAGAAACTTCTACATCCCATACATGGATAACAATCTCCATCTCCCTTTTCATTTTTCTTATATTCTTTCATTACTTTTTCAGATATATAATCTGGAACCATACGTTTAGCAGTACATTTAGCTGCTAACTTAGTTAAGTAATAATATTTACCATTTGGATTCATATTATCTTCTTCAAGAACATATAAAAGTTTTGGAAATGCAGGAGTTATATAAACGCCTTTTTCATTTTTAAATCCCATAATTCTTTGATTTAAAAATTCTTCTATAATCATAGCAAGTTCTTCTTTATATTCATCAGTTTCACCTAAGTACATAGCAACTGATAAGAATGGAGCTTGACCATTAGTATTAGTCATTGAATTAACTTGGTAATTAAATGTTTGAACACCTGCTTCTACTTCTTTTTTAGTATCTTCTTTAGCAAGCTTTTCACACATTTCTTTGCTTAATTTAGCTTTTTTATATTTTTCTAAATATTTTTCATAACTAGATCTAACAAAAGGAGCTAGATGAGTTAAAGATATAGTAGCACCACCATAACTAGATGATGATACAGCAAGTATGATTTGAGTAGCAATAGTTGCAGCAGTTAAAAATCTATGAGGTTTTTCAATCATTACTTCATTAATGATAGTTCCATTTTGAAGCATATCATCTAAGTTAATAAGTTCACAATTATGAAGTGCATTTTGTGCAAAATAATCTGCATCATGGAAATGAATTATACCTTCATCATGAGCTTTTACAATATCTTCTGGTAATAAGAATCTTCTTGTTATATCAGTACTTGTAATACCTGCTAAATAATCTCTTTGAGTAGTAACAACAGTTGCATTCTTATTAGAATTTTCTGTATTCCAATATTCACTTTCTCCATTAATTAATTCTTTAATTGATAAATCTGTTGTATTACTTCTTCTTACAAGTTCTCTTGTATATCTATAAGTAATATATGATTTAGCTAAAGTATATTTACCTAAAGCCATTAATCTCATTTCAATAGCATCTTGAATATCTTCAACAAGCATTCTTTTCTTTTTCAAACCCTCAATATATTTAATAATATTTCTAATTTGCGTATCAGTTACTCTATCCTCTTCAGCAACTTCAGCATTAGCTTTTAATATAGCATTTTCAATTTTATCTGGACTATAATCAACAATATGTCCATCTCTTTTAATTACTTTCATGTGTCTACTTCCTCCTACTTTATGACTTAAGTATAGCATCTTTTATAAAATATATATTGTTGCAGTTGCAACATTTTAGATAAAATGATAAAATTTTTACAAGAGGTGTAAACATGGTAACTTTTTTCAATAATATCGATAGTAAAAATAAGTATAAATTACTACATTCCTTTAGATCAGACACTCATCATTTTAATAAAAACGAAGATATTACTAATATAGTTTTAGAAAGAAATAGTATATCTTTAGTAATAAATGGAAGTATTAATTTAATTAGAAATAGTGAAAATGGAAATGATTTTATTCTAGATATAATTGACGAAAATAATATTATAAGTGATATAGTTTATAATATAAATAAAGATGATTATAGTTTAGTAACAAATGAAGAAACAGATATAATAATAATGAATTATATTGATTTAATAAATTATAGAGGAAAAAATAAATACTATAGTACTTTAATAAAAAACTTACTTGTTATTATGAATTTAAAAAATAAAGATATTAATGAAAGAATTGATATTTTAACAAGAAAAGGAATCAGAAATAAGTTACTTGCTTTTTTTGAAAAAAGATTTATTAATAGTAATTCAAGAAATATTTATTTACCATTTACATTTACAGAAATGGCTGATTATTTAGGAATTGATAGAAGTGCAATGACAAGAGAATTAAAAATATTAAAAGAAGAAGGTTTTATTAAAGTAACAGGAAAAAGAATCACTTTACTATATAAGTGATTCTTTTATATTGCAACTTCAAGTTTTAACTTTTTGTTTTTCTTATTTATTTCTTCAATTGGATATCCTTCTAATCTTACATTATTTTGTGTCATATCATCAAATGATTTAACATTATCATCAATTACTATTTTTGGTTCACAGAAAATAGGTTCTCTTGAAAGTAATTCTTTAGCGTCATCTATATGTCTATCATATATTTGTATATTATTATAAAACCAAGTAAATCTTCCAGGTTTCATACCTACTTCTCTTGCCATCATATATAAAAATACCATATATTGAGTTTGATTAATACATCCTGCGGTTATAAAGTCACTTGATCTTTGTGTTAAACACATATCTAAATAATATTCACCATTTACTTTTCTAACATTCCATTCAGTTAAGAATGCACATGGTTCAAGTCCATGTATCTTTTTAAAATCTTCATCTTGCCATAAATTAATAATGTGTCTTCTACCAAAAGGATTTGTTTTAATATCATTAACACATTTATTAAATAAATTATGTTCTCTAACAGTTCCACCATAACAATATCCTAAACTAGCGTCTTTAGTTAAAACATTTCCAAATTTTGAATCAAGTATAAATTCATTACTATCAATATCTGTTTTAGGATTAACATCACTAGATTTTTCACCTAGTTCAATCATTTTACCTTTAGAATCAAAATAATATCCTTTAAATGGATTTGGTCCATCAACTAAATCTCCACTTAAAGAATAATGCATTTTATTAACACACCATTCTCTCCACCAACGTACTCCATAATTCTTTTCTAAATTATATATATTATTATCAGCATCTCTATATATCCATAATAATTCTCCAATTGATAACTTTACCGCAATTGGTCTTAAAGTTATTATTGGTGATTCATTCTTAGTTAAATCATAAGTACACATACCATGATTACAAGATAAAGTATGCGCAGGTGTCCTATCTAAATATCTAGGTCTTGGATTTTCATCAAGAGTACCCTCTTCTAATATTCTTTTTATTATTTCTTTAGTATAAATATCTCCCTTTGTCATAAAGCCTCCCTATAATTAATTTTAAAAATATATTATAAATTGTCAATATTAATAGTACTTCCAGGTTCTAAAGAAATATTATTTTTTAATATTTCTTTTTGAATATTATACTTTTTACTTATTTTATTTATTGTATCCCCTTTTTTTATAATATAAACATCCGGTTTAAAATCATAATTATTATTCAAATATTTTTCTTTTATTATTTTAGAATAATCTTTATAAGAATAAGATAATCGCAGCTTACTTTTTCCTAAATAAAAATCATTTGTATTTTGCCATATTCCAAGTTTAATATCAGGTTTCTTATCATCATAAATAGATATCCAATATTCATAGTCATACTTATTTAATATACTTTTATAAATACTTAAGTTAGAATATATTCCAAAATAATAACCTTCTCTTTTTAAAACAAAATCATAATACTTTATAACTTCTTCTATATTAGTATCTAAATTTGTAATTGATAAAAAAATAGGATAACTAAATACTTTATCATCTAATATATTTAATAAAGTATCTACTTCTTTAACCAATTCACTTTTACATTTAGCTTTTGATTCAAAATACACTCCTATATCTATTTTATTCTTTAACAAATTATAATAATGTTTATTAAAACTAGTATCTCCTTTTATAATTACAAAACTAATATTATTCTTTTTTAACAAACTATAATCTATATCATCAAGTGAAGAAATATCTATTCCAAGTTTCATATTATCACCTAGAATATAATATGATTGAAATTTATATTAACAAATTATATATTTACTAAAAAAAGATTAATTATAATCTTTTCTTATTAACTTTAATATAACTTTATCTTGTGATTCTTCTAATACTCCTTTAAAGAATGTTTCTCTAGTATCATCATAACTCTTATCATATATATCTATATTTACAATATTAACATTACAATTAACTATAATATGTTCTTTATAAAAACTATCTAATTCATTTAATGAAACTAAATATAATTCTTTAGTTTCTATATCTCTAAATTGTTTAAAAGATGCATTTAAATCATCATCAAATGTAATTGATAAACCAAATTTATCTTTATTATATGTTCCTTCATATACAACTATATTATTACTATTTTCTTTTTTTATCTTAGTCTTAGAAACAGCTTCATTAAGATAGCACTTATCTTCATCAAAAATATTTCTTCTTTTATTTCTTGCCTCCATATAGTTTCTTCTAAAATTTAATAATTCTTCTTTATTCATAAGTCCTCCCAAAAAAATATATTAAAAAAGAAGATAAAAATCTTCTTAATTACAAGTTGCTGTTCCTGATGATATATAGCAGGATTTACCCGCAGTACCACAGTAAACATATCCAGTTTTTTGCACTTCACAAGTAAAATTATTCGCAGTACAAGATACTTTAGTTGTTGTTCCAGGATCATTTGAAGCGTAAAAATTTCCACCGGTAACTGTACAGGCTCCACTTCCAAATACTCTTCTAATTCTATATTTTTCAACATTAAAATTATTATATTTAAAACACACAACTGAATAATTATTAGCATAATAATCTATACAAACCATATAATTAGATGCCATAATTTTTTTGTTTGATGAAAACTTTAGGTTTGAAAAAATTGATATATATCCTGTGTTTACCATTGCTTTTGTTTTATTATATAATTCATCTAATGCATCATTAACATTAGTTGATGAAAGAGTACTATTTGAATTAGTATAAGTAGTGTCTGTTGCCTTAAAATAATAAGTTGCCGCAAATACTGTTGTGCCCGCAACAAACATACCTAGGAAAAACGAAATAATAACTTTATATTTTTTCTTTATTAAATTCTTTATTTTATTCATATTTTCCTCCTACGTACCGCAGTTACAAGTATTACCTGCGTAAACAGAACACCAAGTATTATTAGTTTTATAAGTACAAGATACATATCCACTACTTTGAAATGTACATAGAAATTTAGTATTACTACATTGTATATTTGCATTATTAGTTCCCCATGTACAAGTACCATCATAAAATACATCCTGAATATGATTCTGTTCTACTGCCCAGTTATTATTTCTAAAACACGCAACTGAATAACGGCTATTATACATAGTTATACAAAGTAAATATTTTGATGCCATAATAGTTTTACTAGAATTAAATTTTAATACCGAAAAATCTCCAAAATAAGCAGGATTAACTGCATGATAATTTGCTTTTTGATCAAGTTGATCTAAAGCTTCTTGAACATTTGACGCACTTATCCCACTATTAGAATTATCATATCCTACATCAGATGCAGCCATAGTTGCGGCTGCAAACGCTGAAGTTCCCGCAATTAAGACGCCTATTATAAAAGCAAAAACTAAGTTTAAATTATTCTTAATAAAATTTTTCATCACTATTCTCCTAACGACATTTTGCTTCTCTTGTAGTATCTATTATTATTTATTATACACATTTTTTTATTTTATTTCAATCAAAAAAAAGGTTATATTATAACCTTTTACTAATTTCATTTATTATTTCATTTTTTAAATTTATATCAGGAATATTATCTAATATCTTATTAAAATTAGATAATATAATCATTATTTTAGATTCTTTTTCACTAAGTCCTCTACTCATTAAATAGAACAATTTTTCTTCATCTATTTTTCCCTTAGAAACAGCATGTGTTCCAGAAACATCTTCTTCATGACATAGAAGCATAGGAAGTGATCTAGATATTACTTTATCACTTAATAAAACTACGTTTTCAAGTTCATCACCAGAAGAACCTTTAGATCCTTCATAAAAATCTATTGTGCCTTTAAATGATTTATGTGCATTATCTAAAAGTACACCTTCTACATTAATAGAACCCTTAGTATTTTTATTATTAAAGCCTATATAATAATTTAAATCTAACACTTCATCTTCTTTACCTAAATATATAGAATTAAAAGTATTTATAGAGTTTTCTTCATTAATAACTGAATAATAATTAGATACTTTTATTTTTCCACCCAGTTCAATAAAATTAACTATAGAATTAGTATTATTTTCAATAGATATAAATGATTTAGAATCTTTACTAGTTAAATTAACAATACTAACAGATTTTGCTTTATTAATAACTATTTTAGTATTTAAAAACGCATTATCTCCTTTAAAAATAATTATTAGATTAGATGCATTTACATTAATTAAAGAAGTTAAATAATCATTATCAAAGTCATACTCTAAATAACCCACTTCATTATTATTAAATACATCTACAAATAAATATTTATCTTCTAATAATCCTATCTTAGATTCAAAATTATTTTCTATTCTAGTATTAATATTTACATTCTTTGTTTTAAAATCTTTAAACTTAGTTTTTATAATATCTAAATCTAATTTTAAATCATTTACTTTAAAATTATTTGTAGTCCTAATAGGAGTCTTATTTAATATATATTCCATAACTTCCTCCTAACCTATTGTTCCTTCTAATTCCATATTAATTAATCTATTCATTTCAACTGCATATTCAACTGGGAATACTTTTGATATTGGTTCTGCGAATCCTCTTACTATTATAGATTTAGCTTCTTCTTCAGATAGACCTCTACTCATAAGATAAAATATAGTATCATCTGATATTTTACCTATTTTAGCTTCATGAGAAAAAATAGTATCATCATTTAATATAGTACATGATGGAATGGTATCACTTCTTGAAATACTATCAAGCATTAATGATTCACAAGAAAGAGATAATTTAGAATTAGATGCTTTTTTATTTACTAAAACATTACTTCTAAAAGTACATATTCCTCCATCTTTTGATATAGATTTAGAATTAACAACTGTACTTGTATTTTTACCATTACATACTACTTTTAATCCAGTATCTAAATTTTGACCTTTACCCGCAAATGAAAGCTGTGTCATTTCACATTTAGCATTATCTTCTAAAATACTCATAGGATAAAGCATAGATATCTTTGAACCAAAAGAACCCATTATCCATTCTATCTTACCATTTTCATCTACATATGCTTTTTTTGTATTTAAATTTAGCATATTTTTAGACCAATTTTCTATTGTAGAAAATCTTAATAATGCATTTTTTTTAACAAATAATTCCACGCATCCTGCATGTAGATTTAATGTATTATAACCAGGTGCTGAACATCCTTCAATAAACTCTAAATATGAATCCTCTTCCACTATTATTAATGTATGTTCAAACTGACCAGCACCTTTTGAATTTAATCTAAAATATGATTGAAGAGGATTATCTAAATGTACTCCTTTTGGTATATATACAAATGAACCACCTGAAAATAAAGCATAATGAAGTGCGATAAATTTATGATCCATTATAGGTACTGCTTTAGTAAAATATTCTTTAACAAGATCAGGATATTCTTTAATCGCAGTATCAAAATTACAATATATAACACCTTGTTTTTTTAAATCATCTTGTACTTTATGATATACCATTTCTGAATCGAATTGTGCACCAACACCCGCTAAACTTTTCTTCTCAGCTTCTGGGATACCAAGTTTATCAAATACATTTTTAATTTCTTCTGGAACATCTTCCCATTTATCAGAAGTATTAATTCCTCTTTTAACATAGGTACTTATTTCATCTAAATTAAGCATAGATAAATCTGGTCCCCAATTTGGCATAGGTAATTTATTAAAATAATCAAGAGCTTTTAATCTAATATCAAGAACCCATTTTGGTTCATCTTTTTCTTTACTTATTTCCTCTACTATTTCTTTAGTTAAACCTACTATTTTACTAACAGATTCTTCTTTTACTTTTTTATTATATATATTATCATCTAATTCTATTCTTGTTTTCATATAACACCTATTTTAAATATTTAGAATATCCATTTTCTTCTATTTCTTTCGCTAATGAAGAATCTCCTGTTTTAATTATTTTTCCATTTACTAAAACATGTACATAATCTACTTTTAAATTCTCTAATATTTTAGCATTATGAGTAATAATTATTACTGAATTATTTTCATTTTTAAATAAGTTTATTCCATTAGATACTACTTTAATTGCATCTATATCAAGACCTGAATCTGTTTCATCTAAAATAGCAAGTTTAGGATTTAAAGTAAGTAATTGTAATATTTCATTTTTCTTTTTTTCTCCACCAGAAAAGCCAACATTTAATTCTCTATTTATGAAATCTTTTTTTATGCTTAATTTATCCATATTTTCTTCTAAATTTGTTATAAATTTAAATAAATTTACTCTTTCATCACTAATTGAATTCTTTGCTGTTTTTAAAAACTCTGATATCTTAACACCTTCTACTTCTACTGGTGTTTGAAATGACATAAATATTCCTTTTTTAGCAATTTCATTTGTTTTTAAATTATTAATTAATTCATTTTCAAAATATATTTCTCCACTTGTTATTTCATATTTAGGATTATTTAATATAACATTAGATAAAGTTGATTTACCAGAACCATTTGGTCCCATAATAACATGTATTTCACCTTTTTTTATTTCTAAATCTAATCCCTTAAGTATTTCTTTACCATCTTTTGCTTTTGCATATAAATTCTTTATTACTAACATATATCCTCCTTATAAATAATCTTCTAAAGTTTTATTATCTACATAATTATTTATCTCTTTATATAATTCATTAAAAAATTTAAAACTAGTACATTTACTATTTTTATTACAAGTTCCATCTATACAACTATTACTCGCAAGATCTCCTTCAACCCTTCTAAGTATTTCTCCAAGAGTATAATATTTAGGTTCTTTTTTTAATTTATAACCACCATTATTACCTCTTAAAACATCTAAATAATTATCTTTATTTAAATCAACCATTATCTTTTCAAGATACTTAAAAGATAAACCTTCACTTTCAGATATTTCTTTTAGAGAAACATATCTATTTTCACTATAACTTTTTGCAAGATAAAACATTATTACTAATGCATATCTACCTCTTGTACCTATTCTCATAATAAACTTCCCTCAATAAAAGATTATACTACTAATTTAGTAGGAATACAATAAAAAGAATTACGAATAATCGTAATTCTTTATTAATTCATGTATATATGGTACTTTAGTGCCATCTTTATATCCATTTTTTATATCCAAATATATTTCTTTTAAATCTTTTAAATATGGATATTCATCTTTTTTATCATCATATAAAAGTGATCTAGTCATATATACTTCTCTTTTAAAAGTTAAATTAAGTACTGATAATAAAAACGCTAATCTATCTAAATCTTTAGAATAATCGCTATCTTTTAAAGACTTACATTCTATATTATTAAAATATCTATATAAATATATTGAATAAGTTTCTGGTTTAATATCTTTTATCCCATAACTATCATGATCTATAAAAAATAACTTATCATTTGAATCAACCATAATATTACCAAAATGTATATCACCCATAATTGAATTATCATCCAAATTATGAAATTCTTCTAATTTTTTAGATGCATTAATTATATATTTCATACACTTAAGCATACCTTTTTCCTCAATTAATTCCCTTAAAGATAAACCATTAATATATTTAGAACCATACATAATCATAGTATCATCTTTTACTATTTTATTATCCGCATTAACTATATAATCAGTATCTATATCAGAAAAATAATCTATAACTTTTTCCGCTCTTTTTCTTTCTTCTATTTTATTTTCATCAAATACTTTATATATAGAATCTTTATCTAAATAAAATTTATTTCTTGAAAACATAATAGGACTATATTTAACTAATTTATCTTTATCAAATGCATTATAATCAATTGTATTCACTATTTCACCAACTTTTTAAAAAGTAATTTATATTTTAACACATTAATTTAATAAATAGATAAATAAATTTAAATAACCCGCAAATAATAACCAAATAATATAAGGAATTAATAAATATCCACTTATTTTATCAACTATATAAAATTTATAAAACATAATAAATGTTACTATTAAAAGAATTATAATCCATAAAAATGAAAATAAATATAGATTTAATCCAAAAAATAATGGTGTCCATAAAGCATTAATTAATAAATTAGAAAAATATATTATTTTTAAATTAACATCATCATCTTTTAAACTAACTCTATAAATAGATATTCCCATTAATATAAATAATATAGTCCAAACTATTGGAAATACAATTCCACTTGGCGCTAATGGTGGTTTATTTAAATAATTATATGTATCTGAAAACTTGATAAATAATGCTGGTAATGAACCAATAATAATAGTTATAAAAATATAGAATACTAGTTTCTTAATATCTTTCATATTTTCCTCCTAGTATTATTCTATGTATATTATAAAATAATATACAAATAAAAAAAGGAACTAGTCCTTTACTTCATTTCTTAATTTTTCAATTTTCTTATTATAATTATCAATATTAATCTTATTTACTTTATTATGATTTATATCATATTCTTCTTTTAAAGAAATAATCTTTTTATAAGAATAATCTACATCTTTTTTTAAATTCTTACCTAATTTAGATACTGTATAATCAATAGATTTTTTGACAGAATCATAATCTGCTCCTATTACTATAAGATTATTACCTGCTTTTATAGATTTATAAAAAGATCTTTTATATCCATATAATATATTAACAGATTTCATTTTTAAATCATCAGTCATAATAAGACCTTCATATTTTAATTCTTTTCTAATATAACCCTTTATCATCTTACTTGATAAACTTGATGGATGAAATATATCTATACTTGGCACTAATATATGACTAACCATTAATACTGGTGCTTTCATATTAATAGCACTTATAAATGGTTCAATATCTTCTTTATTTCTAATATTTTTTGAAATCGGCAAAAATATATGTGAATCTATTTTTACTAATCCATGTCCTGGAAAATGTTTAACAACTGGTACTACTTTTTTATCTTCTAACTCTTTCACAACTGTAAGACCATTTTTTATAACATCATCTTTGTTATATCCAAAGCATCTATCTCCAATAGCATGATTATCATCAAATCTTTGAATATCAAGTACAGGCGAAAAATTCATATTAACACCTATATCATTTAAAATATTTCCAATTATATTACTAGATTCTTTTACATACTTTATATCTTTACTAACAAGTTTACTAGATGGTAATCTTAAAAAATCTTTTGGTAATCTATTAACTCTTCCACCTTCTTCATCCATAGTAATAAATAAAGGCGTATTATTATATTTTTTATTTATATCTTTTATTTGATTAATTAAATCTATCATATCTTCATAAGAATCATAATTATTAGAATATAAAGATATTCCTCCAATATGATAATCTCTTATTAAACTAATAAGATCATCACTAACTGATTTACCTTGCATTCTAACAATTGTCATTTGTCCAATCTTTTTTCTTAAATCATTCATATAATCATCCTTTATAAACTTTTCTTAATTATAGCACAAAAAAAGAAATAATTTGTCATTATTTCTTTAACTTAAGAATTCTACTTTGTTTTTTCATTTCGTTTAATTCAATAGTCAAATTCTTTTCTTTTTTAATATTATTTAAACACATTTTTAAAGCATCTAATCTACTATTTTCTAATTCTTTATCTTCACCATTTTTTAAAACATCAGATATACTTTTCGCTAATGAAAAATTTGCAATCTTTTTAATTGCTTCATCATTAATTTGTTCTTTAATAGAATAATATTTTTTTAATGTTTTAAAATTACTTCTTTCTTGATATAAATCTTTTTCTTGATCTGTCATATATTATATTGCCTTTCTTGTATTATTTTAATATTTCCTCTATTTCACTTTTACTTCTTAAACCAATTATTTTATTTACTAAATTACCATCTTTAAAATATAATAAAGTTGGAATTGACATTATTTGATAATCTCTAGTAATTCTATTTGATTCATCAACATCCACCTTATAAAATTTTATTTCATCATGTTCTTTAGATAGTTCTTCAATTATTGGTGAAATCATTTTACATGGACCACACCAAACCGCATAACAATCAATTAAAACTTTTCCTTCTTTAATTAATTCTTCATAATTTAAATCATCTATTTTTTCAACCATATTAACTCTCCATTTCTTTAATTGCTAGTGTAGAAGCTATTGCACCATCTGCTGCTGCCGTTGTTAATTGTCTTAGTGCTTTATTTCTAGCATCTCCTGCAACATATATACCTTTAATATTAGTATGCACACCATCATTTGTTTTTATATATCCTTTTTCATCTATATCTATTATATTCTTAAAAATAGAATTCTTAGGTTCTTGTCCAACCGCAATAAAAACACCATCTACTAAAATATCTTCTTCTTTATTATCTTTAGAAATAGTAATAGATTTTAAAACTTCATCTTTATTTAATTTAATTACATTAGCATTAAATATATATTCTATATTATCTTTTTTACTAAGTTCATCTACTAGAACCTCTTCACTTCTAAAACTATCTCTTCTATGAATAACATATACTTTTTTAGCTATTGATGATAAATAAATAGCATCCTGAATAGCAGTATTACCTCCACCTACTACTGCAACTATTTTATTTTTATAAAAATTACCATCACAAGTAGCGCAATAACTAACACCTTTTCCAACTAATTCTTCTTCATTTGTAATATTTAATTTTCTATAAGAAGATCCTGTTGCTAATATAATGGCTTTAGCTAAATACTTTGCTTTATTAGTATATACTTCTTTTTCTTTTGTAATTGATACTACTGTTTCATATTTTATTTCAATACCTAAATTTGTTGCTTGATTATATAAATTCATAGCAAAATCAGGACCTGATATATTTTCTATACCTGGATAATTAGATATTTTACTTGCATTAATAATTTGTCCTCCAACAGCTTTTGCTTCTAAAACAAGGACACTTTTATTTGCTCTTTTAGCATATATAGCAGCAGTTAAACCTGCTACACCACCACCAACTATAATTATATCGAACATATTTCACCTACCTAACTAATTTCTTTATTTTTATATCTTTTTCTTTTTGTTTTGTAATAGCTTGTAGTATAAAGATTTCTCTCCATAATTCCTCTGATATAAATGTTTTAGAATCATTTATTTCTCTAAATAAGATATTCCATTCGTTATATAAATCTATATCTACATTTTCAATTCTATGTAATTTTTCATGACTAAGTTTACCAAGATACGCTCCATTTTCTAAAGTTGCGATAGAACTCAAACTATCTCTTCTTAATTCACATGCTTTTATTATGTGATGATAAGTTGGTTTATTTAAATCAGTTATTAAATAACCCATCCAATCATAATTATTAGTTTTATTTGGATAATATATTTCCTTCATTGTATGAAGAATAAAATTTTTTGTTTTAACGTATTTTCTCATAAATTAGTCCCCTTAATTTTATTATAAAGAATTTTTTTATTATATCAATAATTAACTATTATTTTTTTAAAGATAATACTTTTTTATTTCTAACAATTACATCTTCTCTACCAGGTCCTGTACCTATAATAGATACTCTAGTCTTTGTTAAATCTTCGATTCTCTCAACATAGTCTTTTGCATTTTTAGGTAATTTATCATAATCTTTTAATCCTCTTATATCAAAATTACCAGGAAATTCTTCATATATAGGTTTAGCTTTTCTTAAAAAAACCAAGTTTGAACTAAAATATTCTTCTTCTTTTCCATCAACTAAATATTTAGTGCATAATTTAATATTATCAAGTTTACCAACTGTATCTAAATGATTTAGTGCGATAGAAGTAATTCCATTAACTTTAATCGCATAATTAAGCGCAACTAAATCAAGCCATCCACATCTTCTTGGTCTTCCTGTAGTAGTACCATATTCATGACCAAGTTCTCTAATCTTATCTCCGATTTCATTATTTAATTCTGTTACATATGGCCCTTCTCCTACTCTTGATGAATATGCTTTTATAACACCATATACTTCATCTATATATCTAGAACCAATACCAGTCCCTGTTGATACTCCTCCTATTGTAGGATTAGAAGATGTTACATATGGATATGTTCCAAAATCAATATCTAGAAGTGTTGCTTGCGCTCCTTCACAAACAATATATTCATTATTATCAATTGCTTTATGAAGCATTTTTGTTGTGTCACAAACATATGGTTTTAATTTTTCACTATATTCTAAATAATCTTTTAATATTTTTTCATAATCAACACCCTTATGACTAAAAGCATTTAATATTCTATTTTTAATAAATATATTTTCTTTTAAATAATCTTTAAATTTATCACTAATTAAATCTTCCATTCTAATTCCAGATCTTTGGAATTTATCTTCATATACAGGACCTATTCCTTTTTTAGTAGTTCCTATTTTTCTTTCTCCTCTTAATTCTTCTTCTAATTTATCTAATTCTATATGATATGGAAATATAACATGAGCTTTATCACTAATATATAAGTTAGAGCAATCATATCCATTCTTTTTTAAATTATCTATTTCTTCAAGTAATACTTTTGGATCTATAACAACACCATTACCAAGTATTGCTTTAGTATCTTTATTAAGTATTCCACTTGGAATTAAATGAAAAGCAAATTTTTTACCATCTACTTCTATAGAATGACCAGCATTATTTCCACCAGAAAATCTAACAGAATACTTTGCATCTTTAGATATATAATCTATTACTTTTCCCTTTCCTTCATCTCCATAAAATGCACCTAAAACTATATCTACCATAAATACCTCCTATATACTTTCTAATGCAACTAATGCCATTTTATCTAATTTAGATTCTCTTTCTTCCCCAGTTAATTCTTCTTTTTTATAATGTGAATCAACAACAGTTAATAAACAAGATGCTTCTCTATTAAACATTTTTGCTAAATAGAAAAGAGCAAAACTTTCCATTTCAGCAGCAATAACATCTTTTGGTAATCTAGATAATAAAACATTTATATCTTTAACATACCAATCAAAACAATCAGTACTCATAACATTACCAATATTTAATTTAATGCCTAATTTATTTGCGCTATCAAGTAACATTTTATTTAATTCTTCTGAGGAAGAAGATACATTTACTTTTTCATTATTTAATTCATAAGAAAAATTACTTTCAGTATAACTTTTATCAACCATTATAATATCTAGTAAATTTAAATCTTCACTATAAGCTCCACAAGAACCTAATCTAATAATCTTCTTTACATTATAGAATTTAAATAATTCATAAGCATATATTCCCATACTTGGAATACCCATTCCATGAGCCATAAGAGTAATTCTTTTACCCTTATAAGTACCAGTATAAGCATATATATTTCTAATATCATTAACCAAAATTGCATCTTCTAGATACTTATCTTTAATTCTTTTTATTCTAAGTGGATCACCACTCATTATTACAATATCCGCAATATCATTTTGATTTGCTTTATTATGCGCAGTTGCCATTCTATCACCTCTATTATTAAGTATATCACACAAAAAAATAAAGAACAATTACTGCTCTTTATTCGTATAAGTTTTTGTCTTTGGTTTTAAACTGTCAAGCAAAAGATTAACGCTATAATCTTCGTTATTATCTCTTAAATATTCATTAAAATATACCATTTCATTTTTTTCTAAATCTATGTATCCTAAATAAAATCTTTCAAACTCTTCTTTTTTTAACATATCTACCATTCCGTCTGAAACACTATTTTTATTACCTAGATATTTAAGTATTTTTTCTCTTGGAATTGCAACTTCATCTACTTCACTTAATTCTCCATCATCATTATAAATAGTTTTACCATAACAATCTTCAAGTAATAAATCACTAACAGAAAAAACATTTATTCTCTTAGATTGAGAACTATCTTTTAAAGATAATACATTATAAATATAAGCATCACTAGCTCTTAAAAAATAATGCTTTAGTTGTTTGCTTTCATCAAATGTATTTTTGACAGAATTATCCATATTAAATTTTACAAAGAATAGTGAGAAATATGGACTAGTCTCATCATAATTTTCCATATTTGAGACCCTATAAATATACTTCATATGATCACCTTTAATTACATTATAACACCAATTCCTATCTTTTCAAGCATTTATTTATAAACAAAAAAACAAGATTAATCTTGTTTTTTCCATCTTAAAATAGTATAAAAATAACTTAATAAAGTAATTGATATTAAAACTCCACCAACTATATCAGATAAATAATGAACACCTGAAATTGTTCTTCCTACAAATACTAATGTAAGTAATAACATTGATATAAATACAGTAACATTATAAAATTTATTATCTTTTATATATTTTTTTGATATTATCAAAGAACTAATAATAGTGCAAAGTGAAAGCATAGTGTGACTTGATGGGAAAGATGCTTCTAACACACCATCTATTAATACTGGTCTATAATTAATAATAAATTTTTCAAAGAAAACATATACACTAATCATCATTACATAAAGTATTCCAACGCATATTATTTCTCTATCAATCTTAAATATACTTTTTCTCTTAATTAATTCTATAAATCCAACTAAACCATATAACAATACTAATAATAATATTACATAACCAAGTACTTCAGTTAATTTATATATTTCCATATGTCTTCCTACATGTTTAATAAAAATAGAATTAATAGTAGAAAAACCTACTTTTGAATTCTTTGGACCTATCGCACTTACATCAAAATTTTTAACTAAATAAACATATACTAATGAAATAATTGTCATTAATACAGATACAATAATATTTCTTTTCTTTTTCATTTTTTACTCCTTTATTATAGATATAATTATATCATATATCTAATATTTTAAATTATATTTTTTTGTTTTTTCGCAATTTCTATCACCATATTCATAACAAGGATAAATATATTCATCTTCACTCTTTTCATCTATTTCTTTTATATTAACAACAGTTATTACAATAATATCTTTTCCTTTAAAATCTTTAGATATATCTAAATATCCTTCTACTTCGTACCAAGTACTTCCTTCAATAATATGATTATTAGAATTTAAAATAAATCCTTTAAAACTAGAATCTGCTGCACAACAAGTAACAAGATATTTTCCAAGTTCATATAATCCATTTGGTAAATAATTATTATTACCTACTGTAAATCCTTTTACTTTAATTGTTTTTCCTACATAATTTTTTGCATTTTCATTAGAAGATAAATAATTTACTAAATCTATATAATTTTCATCTTCAACTACAAAATCAGGATTATCAAAATTCAATTTAGAATTATCAGTTTTATTATCAACTTTTTTTATTTTAACTTTTACAATTTTTTTAGGTTTAAAAGTAGATATTCTATTATTAGAAGACTCTATTGATAATTTCCCATCTTGCGCAGTTATAATCATTAATAATGGTAATAAAAGAATTAAATCTAATACTTTAAATTTATAATGAAAGCAATCACTAAAAAATATAATAAAAGACATAATTACTAATATAAACATAGCTAGTAATAAATATATATGCATTCTTGGTGCTAAAAAATTTTTTAATATATTATTTAAATAAACATATAAAATTATAAAAGCATACAATAAACATATTAATCCTAAATATTTCTTCCTCATAATATATTCGCCGCCAATCTTGTAAATATAAATATAACAATAAAAATTAATATAATTAATGTTGCTACAAATTTTTTATTATAATTTCCTAATAAAACTATAGTATTCTTAATATCTATCATAGGTCCAAGAAGGAGATAAGCCAATATAGAACCTTTAGTAAAAGTACTAAGTAAAGATTTACCAACAAAAGAATCAGATGTTGAACATAAAGATATTAAATATGCAAAAAGCATTAAAATAATAATTGATAAAGTATTACTATTATTAAATATAGAAATAATACTTCTTGGTACTAGTACTTGAATAATACTTGCAATTAAAGCTCCAAACATCAGATATTTAATAACATCAAATAAATCTAATGCTGTATGTTTAAAAACTCCTATTATTTTATTTTCATGATGATCATGATGACAACAAGTTGATTCCATTAAAGAAGTTTCATTTATTACTTCTTTTTTATTATATAAAAATCCCATAATAGTACCTATTACTAAAGATATAATTACTCCATAAATTAATCTATACCAAAATAATTCCGGCTCTGTTTTATAAAATGCATAATAAGTTGATAATAAAACAACAGGATTAATTATTGGAGATGCAAGCATAAAACTGATAGATACATTTATTGGCACTTTTTTCTTTATTAATCTTTTAGATATAGGAATAACTGCGCAATCACATGCTGGTAAAAAGAATCCTAATAAAACACCTACTAAAGAACCTAAAAACTTATTCCTTGGTATTAATTTAATTATTTTCTCGTTTGAAATATAGGTTTCTATAATTGCTGAAATAAAAGAACCAAGCAACAAAAAAGGTAAACTTTCAAAAAAAATTGACATAAAAATAACCGAAATATTTTTAATTATATCCATATTATCACCCTAATTATTATATAAAAAAAAGATTGATAATTCAATCTTATATAAATAAATCTACAAGTATTCCTACTAATACACCTATTATGTAAATGATAGATAAAACACTTATATTTTCCTTTAAATTTTTATTTGATTTAAATAATAATAAAATACCTAAACCAGAACCTGTTAATAAACCACCAATCAAATTACCTATAGTAATAAAGTTAGATAAATATAATTCAGTCATAATAACACTAGGTGCGCAGTTTGGAATTAAACCAAGTAATGAACATGCAAAATAAGTCCAAATATTTTTACTTAAAAGAATTTTTGATAAATTTTCTTCACCTATTTTAAATATTAAGAAATTAATTAATATATTTGCAATTAAAACAAATAATCCAGTTTTAATTGTATGCATAATACTTGAAAGAATAATTCCATTCTTTTTACAACTACAATGTTCTTCTTCACATAAATGATGAATACTTTCTACTGGTTTAACTATTTTTCTTCTATATATAAAATCTATAATATAACCAACAGTTATACCCACTAATACTTTAAATAATACTATTCTAAGCATTAACACAAAGTCCATTTTTTCACCAAGCATTACTGGAATCATTTCATCACTAGTTGATAAAAATACTGCGACTAATGTTCCTAAAGTAATAACTTTACTTGAGAATAAATTAGAAGCCATTGCACTAAATCCACATTGTGGGAATGCTCCGAATAAACCTCCTAATAAAGGACCAAATTTTTTATTCTTTGAAAGAACTTTTTCATTCTTATCACCAAATTTATGTTCTACTAATTCTAAGAATAAAAATGTAACTAATAAATATGGTAATAACTTAACACTATCAATAAGTGCATCCATAAATAAATCAAACATATAATATACCTCACTCCTTAATTTGAAAATCATTTTCATATTCATTATACACCATTTTAAAAAAAATGCAACAAAAAAAGACTAATTAATAGTCTTATAATAATTTAATGCTTCAATAAATAATTCCTTTTCATCAGAAAAAGTAATAACATTTAAAATATCTTCAAATGATAAGAATTTAACATTACTTATTTCTGATTCTTGTGGTTTTATTTCAATTGAAATAGGTTTACCAATAAAATATACTACATCTTTTATAACATTTTGTTTTGGACTATAAGTTATAACTTCTCTAAAGCCTGGGATAATTTTAGCATCACAATTAGTTTCTTCTTTTACTTCTCTAATTGCAGTTTCTTCTTCTGTTTCGTTGTTTTCAACATGTCCTTTTGGAAATCCATAATGCCCATCAAGATGCTTTACAACAAGTACTTTATCATTATCAAACACTATTATTCCACAAGATTTTTCCTTTTTCATATTACCTCCTAAAAATCTATAACTATATCTTCATCTGTAAATGATGATATTACAGCATGTCCATTTTTAAAATATAATACTTTAGTATTAAGATCATCTTCACTATACATACCTCTTAATTCAGGATAATTATCAAGCATATGTTTTTTTGCTTCTATTCTTTCATCTACTAAAAGTTCACCAGATAATCTTATCCATTTGCCATCTTTAAATGCACATATTTCTACATTGTTATTCTTTTCTATTTGTTTAAATACATTTTTTTTCATACCTGTTTGTATATATAAATGATTATCATATATTTCAATTGTTCCAAATGGTCTAACTTTAGGTTTATTATCTTCTACTGTAGCAAGATAGTAAACTCCTGCTTCTTTTAAAAACTTTAATACTTCTTCCATAATTCCTCCAATAATTATTTTTTATTGCATTTACATTTCTTATCTTTACAATTACATTTCTTTCCTTCATTACATCCACATTTACAAGTTTTATCACAATTACATTTCTTTTCCATATATATTCCTCCTCTATTACTTAATTATTATTATACCAAATAATAAAAAAAAATAAACCTAAAAAATAGGTTCATTAAAAAATACAATTAATATATATCTAATTAAAGTTATTAAAACAGTAATAATAAATAATACTAATACATTTACTTTTAATGGTTTTATATATCTATTAATAATAAATATAATCAATAATATTAACCAAAATATAATTGAATAATTATAATGCATTGCCTTAGTTATATCGCCCTTTAATAATGATTTAAGCGCTCTTGTTAAACCACAACCCGGGCACTTAATATGAAATAGTATTCTAAAAATGCATGAATAACCAAATATTATTTTTGTTAATGCAAAATATATAATTATAAATATTATTACAATTAAATTATTTTTTATGTCTTTAATTAATTTATTCATTAATATTGTAATCCCCATATAACATGATATTTAGCTTCTTTAGAGCAGCATACACATTTACCGCTAACATTTTCATCTGGAACTATACATCTTGATTTGCATCCTTTTATTTCCTTTATTTTTTCTTCACATGCTTTATCTCCACACCAATTTGCATGAATAAAACCTGGTTGTGTTTCTAGAATATTTTTCATATCATCTAAATTATCAGCTTTAAAAGTTAATTCATCTCTTCTTTTTGTTGCTTTTTCAAGCATATCATTTTGAATAGTATCTAATAATTCTTTAACAAATGAAACTATATCAGTATCTTTGCTAATTTCTATTTTTTCTCTAGTATCTCTTCTTGCTACTGTAATAATCCCTTTTTCTAAATCTCTTTTACCAACTTCTATTCTAACAGGAATACCATTTACTTCAGCTTCAGCAAATTTAAATCCTGGAGATTTTTCTGAATCATCAATATATGTGATTATATCATTATTATTTAACTCTTCTTTAAATTTATTTGATAAATTATTAACTTCTTCATTATCACCAATTGGTACAATTACAACTTGTTTTGGCGCAATTTTAGGTGGTAATACAAGACCATAATCATCTGAATGAACCATTATTAATGCTCCTATCATTCTTGTTGTAGTTCCCCATGAAGTTTGATATACATATTCAAGTTCATTATTTTTATTTGTAAATTTCACATCATAAGCTTCTGAAAATTTTTGACCAAAATAATGTGAAGTACCTGCTTGAAGAGCAACTCCATTATACATTAAAGCTTCATTAGTTAAAGTAAATTCTGCTCCTGAAAATTTTTCTTTTTCTGTTTTCATACCTCTAATAGATGGTATTGCTAAATAATTATGAAAGAAATTATAATATACATCCATCATTTGATTTGTTTCTTTAATAGCTTCTTCTTTTGTTGAATGAATTGTATGACCTTCTTGCCATAAGAATTCTCTACTTCTTAAAAATGGTCTTGTTTCTTTTTCCCATCTAAGTACATTACACCATTGATTATATAATTTTGGTAAATCTTTATATGAACTAATATGATCTTTATAATAATCACAAAATAAAGTTTCAGATGTTGGTCTAATACATAATCTATCTTCTAATGTTTTATTTCCTCCAACTGTTACCCACGCAACTTCTGGTGAAAATCCTTCTACTAATTCTTTTTCTTTATTTAACATAGATTCTGGAATTAGAAGAGGCATTTGTACATTAACATGTCCTAATTTTTTAAATTCTTTATCTAATATACTTTGCATTTTTTCCCAAATTGCATAGCCATTTGGCTCAATAACTATACATCCTTTTACAGATGAATAATCTGCTAGATGAGCTGCTTTAACTACATCTGTATACCATTTTGCAAAATCTACATCTCTTTTAGTTATCTTTTCATTTGCCATATTTATTCCTCCTTTAAAATAAAAAAAGATAGTACCAAGACAAGGAGTCTAATGACGGTACCATCCTTTATTTAACTTAATTAGATAACGGTTTTAAACCGAAAATGTTTACATTTTACTCTGAGGTAGGAATTTATATATAATTTATTAGTTTACACCAACCACTAACTCTCTTTAATAATTACTATATAAATCATGTCCTCATCAACGATTTATGCTTAAATATTAGCACTTTTTAATTCTTGTGTCAATTATTTACCTAGTATTTCTTTTTCTTCATCTATTAATGATTTATCATATCTTACAAATAAAGCTTCTATATTATTCTTTAATTCAACTTTATCTAATTTAACATATTTCCATTCATCAATACTTCTATTTAAATAATCTTCTACTTTAACTGTAGATTCAATTAAATATGGTTTTAATAAATTATTAATATTATAAATAATATTAACACAATTATATAAAACTCTTTCGCATTCATCTTTATTAGTTTTTGCTAAAGTCCAAGGTTCATTTTCATCAAAATACTTATTAGAATAAGCAATAAAATCAAATATATTTTGAATACCTAATTTAATATCTCCATTATCAATATTATTTCCAACTGTTTCATATAATTCTTTTAATTTATTTTCTATTTCAGTATCTACTTCATTATTACTTAGTTTTCCTTCAAATGATTTATTAATAAATTGAAGAGTTCTATTAACAAAGTTACCCCATTTACCTAATAGTTCACCATTATGAGAATTAATAAATCCTTCCCATGTAAAATTAAAGTCTTTATTTTCAGGATCATTACTTGTTAAGAAATATCTTGTTGTATCAACTGAATATCTATTAAGTAAATGTCTTATTGGAATATAATTTCCTTTACTCTTAGATAATTTTTCTCCTTCAATATTAACATATTCATCAGATACTATTTTATCTGGCATTTTATAATTATCGTTTGTACCCATTAATAATATTGGGAAAATAACTGTATGGAATGGAATATTATCTTTCGCATGAACTAAATAAATTTTATTATCTCCATCTTTTTTCCAGAAATCATTAAAATCTAATCCTCTTTCTTCTGCAATTTTTTTAGATGCTGTTACATATCCCCAAACATTTTCAAACCATCCATATAATTTCTTATCTTCATATCCTTTTACAGGAATATCTACACCATATTTTTGTACTCTTGAAATACATCTATCTGGTATACCTTCATTTAAATATCTTTCTGTAAATTTAACTGCATTATCTCTCCATAGAGTTTTATGTTCTTCACATGATTTTCTAATTTCATCTTCAAACTTAGATAATTTAAAATATAAATTTTTATTTTTCTTTTTAGTAGTTTTATTTCCACAAATTGCACATTTAGTATCTTTAACTTCATCAATAGTTAATAAACTACCACATTTTTCGCATTCATCACCTTTTATCATTGCACCACATTTTGGACAAATACCAATAATATAACGATCCGCTAAAAACATATTACAATTTTCGCAGAATAATTGTTCATCTTCTTTTTCATAAAGATATCCATTTTCATTATATTTTTTAAATTGTTCCTTTACAAATTCTTTATGATAATCATCATCTGTTCTATTAAATAAATCATAACTCATTCCTAAATCTTTCCAATCTTTAGAAAATGATTCATGACAAATATCTACTAATTCTTTTGGTGATCTATTTTCTTTTAGAGCTTTTACTTCAATTGGTGTTCCATGACAATCAGTACCAGAAACCATTAAAACATTATTTCCTTTTAATCTATGATATCTTGCGATTACATCACCTGGTAAACTTGATGCAGCATGTCCAATATGAAGATCACCATTCGCAAATGGCCAACTTATTCCTACAATAATATTCATTTTTATTCCTCCTTTTAATAAAAAAACTCCTAGAAGAAAACTTCTAAGAGACGTATTAACGTGTTACCACTCTTATTCATTAATATATTACTATATTAACCTTATTAACCTATCGGTATAGCGCTATAACAGGCGCAATTCTGTATTAACTTAAATATCAGTTAATCACCTATTTAAGGACCATGTTCAAAAGAAACTATTTATCTATTTCCACCATACATAGACTCTCTATAAAACTATTCTTTTTACTCTTCCCATCAAAGGTTTTAAAACAAAATAGATTATATAACTATTATTAATTTATGTCAATAGCACTACTTATTTATTAGTAAATATATTGAATCTATAATTATAATATAATATTTTTCAAATAATAATTCTAATGATTTTTTTTGATTCTATCTTATTATCTAATTATTATCTTCCATTAAATTATCTAAGTTTTCTACTTATTTTTCATAAACTAATTTCTTTATAATTAGTATATATTTTATTCTTAAGAAAAAAATTTAATATTTTCAAGATTAGAAATTAATTCTTGATTATTATCATATTTCTTTATCATTCTTTCAAAACTCTTTTTTAAGTACTTATTCTTTGCTTTAGTATGATTAAGAGTTTTTTGAATCTCTTCTTTTAATAATTCTAAATTCTTTTTACATTCATCTAATGAATTTTCATCACTTTTAATTAATGATTCAAAATCTACTTCTAATAAAAATTCAATTCTAGAATAATCACTAGTTTCTTTTAAAGAAACTTTTTTATTTAAACGATCAATTATTTCTAACAAATATTTTTTACAACTATTTTTATTATCAAATATATAATCTCTATTAGAAACTATTTTACCATCTATATTATTAAATACTTTTTCATCAAAAAAATCTACAATATCATTATGACTAAAATCTTTATCATTTTTATTAGCATAATCATCAAGCATATTAAATACTTCATCATTTAGTTTAAATCTATAAAAAGGTCCATTAGGATCTACTCTATTTTCTTTTTTTAACGCTTTTATTCTCTTGTAATCTCTTTCTAATTTTTCTTTTTTATATATTGCTTCTTCATAGGTAATTGACATATATCATTCTCCTTTTTGCGCACATTAATATAGCATAATAAAATTTATAAGTCAAACAAAAAGAAGAATCCTATTCTTCTTTCATAGTTAAAGCAACTTTTTCTTTATCTTTAAATATTTCTTTAACATATACTGTTACTATATCACCAACTGACAATACATCACTTGGATGTTTAATAAAAGTATCTGATATCTCTGATATATGAACTAGTCCATCATTATGAAGTCCAATATCAATAAACGCACCAAAGTCTACAACATTTCTAACAGTTCCTTCTAATTTCATTCCTTTTTCTAAATCATTAATATCAAGTACATTACTTTTTAGTAATGGCTTTGGAAGTTCATCTCTTGGATCTCTATTTGGTTTCTTTAATGAATTAATTATATCTTCTAAAGTATATATATCTATATTTAATTCTTTAGACATAGAATCTATATTAATATTATCTAGTTTTGTTATTAATTTTTCTGTTCCAATATCATTTAAAGTTAAACCTACTAAACTAAGTAGTTTTAACGTAATATCATAACTTTCTGGGTGGATAGATGTCTTATCTAGAACATTATCACCATCTATTATTCTCATAAAACCAATTGCTTGTTCATAAACCTTGTCTGATAAAATCTTTTTCTTCTTTAATTCTTCTCTTGATTTAAATTTACCATTTTCTTCTCTATATTCCATTATTTTATCTATAGATTTTTTTGTTAAACCAGAAATATATTTTAATATTGAAGAAGATGCAGTATTTATATTAACACCAACTGTATTAACACTCTTTTCTACAACGAAATCTAATCTATCTTTTAATTTAGTATTAGATACATCATGTTGATATAAACCTACCCCCATTCCATCAGGTGGAATTTTAACAAGTTCCGCAAGTGGATCTTGAAGTCTTCTTCCAATTGAAACTGCACTTCTTTCATTTGGAGAAAGATTTGGAAATTCTTCTTGCGCTACTTTTTCTGTACTATAAATTGATGCACCTGCTTCACTTACAATAATATATTTTGTATCTAAATTAAATTCTTTTATTAAATCTGCAATTAATTTTTCAGATTCTCTTGATGCAGTTCCATTACCAATAGAAACTATATCTATTTTATATTCTTTAATTAATTTTAATAATGTATTTTTAGAATTAATGAATTCTTTTTCAGATGATGCGAATGGTTTTATAACACATGAATATAAATATTTACCTGTTTCATCTAGGCATGCTAGTTTGCACCCATTAGTATATCCTGGATCAAACGCAAGTACTCTTTTATTTTTAATTGGGGGTTGTAAAAGTAAGCTTTCTAAATTCTTACCGAAGTTTTCAATCGCAGTATCTCCTGCTTTTTCACTAAGTTCACTTCTAATTTCTCTTTCAATAGATGGACCAATTAATCTAGCATAACTATCTTTAATTGATTCTCTTACATATCCTGCGCATTCATTTTCTTTTTTTATCATTTTATTTTCTAAATATTCAAAAATCTTATTCTTATCTACTTCAATAGAAACAGAAAGTACATTTTCTTTTTCTCCTCTATTTAGCGCAAGTACTCTATGAGGTTTAATAAATTTAACTTCTTCATCATAATCATAATACATTTCATATACTTTCTTTTCATCTACTGAATTTTTCTTTATTTTAGACTTTATTTTACCTGTTTTAAAAGTAAAATTTCTAATCCATTTTCTATAATATGCATTATCAGAAATATATTCTGCGATTATATACATAGCTCCTTGTATAGCATCTTTTTCACTCTTAACATTTTCATTAATAAACTTATCTACATATAAAGTATCTGGAAAAGATAATATTATTTTTGCAAGTGGTTCTAATCCATATTTAATTGCTTCAGTTGCTTTTGTTTTCTTCTTTTCTTTATATGGTCTATAAATATCTTCAACATCTACTAACTTTTCTGCCTTCATTATTTGACTCTTTAATTCATCTGTTAATAAACCTTTTTCATCAATTAATCTAATAACATCTTCTTTTCTTTTTAATAAATTAACTTGATATTCATAAACATCAGATATCGATTTAATCTTATCTTCATCAAGGTTACCTGTAACTTCTTTTCTATATCTTGCGATAAATGGAATTGTATTTCCTTCTTCAAGCATCTCTAATGTTTTAGAAACTTGTATATCTTTAATACCTAATTCCTTTGCTATTTCATTTATTATTTCATTATTCATTTTACTCACCATAAGTTATTATAACAAATAAAAAAACATTTTAAAATGTTTTCCTTTTTTTATTTTCTTTAAATATATCTATATATAATTTTTTACATTTTTTATTTACATTTTCTGTTTCACTTAATACCCAGAATCCTTCTTCTTTAGGATATAACTCATTTAATTTAGACATTATATAATCAGGTTTATCTGTAGTATACTCTTCTCTTATTATTAGTTCATAATCATCTTTTATTTCATCCATAATAAACCTCCTTATTAATTATATTTTTTATTTAAATTTTAATTACTATCAATATTTTTAAAACCTTTAAAAACAGTACCAGTTCCAAATTCTTTATTAATAGAATCTATTAATTTATCTATCTCTTTATCTTTTAATACTTTATTATTTTCATCAAATAAAGATAATTGAATATCATTATTTGATGATATATCTGTAACTCTAAGTCCAATTAATCTAATTGGTTCAAAATTCCATAGTTTATTAAAAGCAATTTTTGATAAATTAAATATTTCTTCTTCTAAATTTGTATTATTTTCAAATTTAATTTGATGATTATATGTCTTAAAAGAAGAATATCTTATTGTTACTACTAAGGTTGAAGCATATAAATTTCTCTTCTTTAATTCTAATGAGATTCTATTTGAAAAGTTTCTTAAATTATTATAAATAACATTTTTTTCTATTGTATCTTCTTCTAAAGTTTTTGAAAAACCAATTCCTTTTCTATCATCATATCTATTTATTACAGGTGAATCATCTATTCCATTAGCGTATTCATATAGCATTTTACCTTGATTTTTTAAAACTTTAATTAATTTATTTTGATCATAATTTGCCAAATCACCTATTGTATTAATTCCAAGTTCATTTAATTTCATAGATGCAGCTTTTCCTGCCATAAATAAATCTCCAACTTTTAAAGGCCACATTTTTTCTTTTATCTCACTTTTATACAAAGTATGAACTTTATTTGGTTTTTCAAAATCACTTGCCATTTTTGCAAGCAACTTATTATTTCCTATTCCAACATTAACAGTAAAACCAAATCTTTTATATATTTCATCTTTTAATTTATGCGCAAATTTAACTTCATCACCATATAATTTTTTCATTTCAGTATAATCAACAAAGCATTCATCTATTGAATATTGTTCATATTTTGGAAATAAATATTTTATTAATTTCATCATATTATTAGAACATTTTTTATAATATTCCTTATCCGCATGAGTTACAATTAAATCTTTATATATTCTTCTTGCATCTCTTAAATTCATAGGAGATTTAATTCCTATTTTTTTAGCAGGAATAGAAGATGCGACAACTATTCCATGTCTACTTTCTTCTTTTCCTGAAACTACTGCTATTTCATTTCTTAAATCTATATTAGAACCTTCACTTAATAATTTTAATGATGACCAAGATAAAAAAGCTGAATTAACATCAATATGCATAATTATTCTATCCATAAAATCACCTAGAAATATTTTAACATATATTAGGCTTTTTAACTATAAGTATTAAGGGCTTTTATCATAATATATATGGAAAGGAATGATAAAAATGTATGATAATCTATCAACTAATAATAAACTAGTAAGTGTTAGTGAAGGATTTAATAGAGGTAATATGTTTGATAACTTATTTTCTCCATATAAATATATTGCAAATGTAAGTAGTAATAATCCAAAAGAAGAACTACTTATTGAAATAATGAAATATTGTTTCGCAGCGCATGAAATGAATCTATATTTAGATTTATATCCAGATGATCTTCAAGCAATTGGATTATATAATCAATATAAGGAAGAAGAAAATAGATTACAAAAAGAATATGAATCTAGATATGGAAAAATTACTTTAGATATAAATGAAAGTTATAACTGGGACTGGGTAAAATCACCTTGGCCTTGGGAAAGGATTTAACTATGTGGAAATATGAAAAAAAGTTACAGTTTCCTGTAAATATAAAAAACAAAAATGTAAAGATGGCAAAATATATTATTACTCAAACAGGGGGACCTAATGGAGAACTTGGGGCTGCACTTAGATATTTAAATCAAAGATATACTATGCCTGATGATTATGGAAAAAGTGAATTAACAGATATCGCTACCGAAGAATTTGCACATATGGAAATAATAAGTGCCATGGTTTATCAATTACTAGAAGGAGCTAGTGTTAAGGAACTAGAAAAAGAAGGATTAGCATCTTGGTATACAGAACATAAAAATGCAGTATATCCTATGAATGCTGATGGAATACCTTTTAATGCAGCTTACTTTGCAGTAACTGGAGATCCTATTGCAGATATTATGGAAGATATGGCAGCAGAACAAAAAGCAAGAGCAACTTATGAAAATCTAATGGATTTAACAGATGATAAAGATATACTATCTCCCCTATCTTTTTTAAGACAAAGAGAAATAATACACTTTGAAAGATTTAAAAGATTATATGAAATGTATGAAAACAAAAAAAAGAAATAATAATTATTTCTTTTTAGTTGTTTTCTTTTTATTACCTGTTTTTTTCTTAATAGGTTTCATTACCTCAGTATCTTCTTTTTCATAACCATAATTAAATTCTTTATCTTCAATAACACCTTCTAAATCAATATCTAAAATACTAGTTTCCTTAACAACAGGTTTAACCTCATAAATTGATGAAGAAAATCCTAAATATGGATAAATAAATATAGGAAAAAATATACATAAAATTGCAAGAACTTTATTCTTATCTAATCTTCTTACTATTTCTACTAATGCTTTATAATAAAGTATAATAAATATTAATAATCCTAATAATGGAATTAATATTAATAAAGAATAAAATCCCTTAACATTACCTATTTCAAATAATGTCCAAATATTATAAAAAGGAATAAATGCTATATAACCTTTTTTACCAGCTTTTTTAAAAAGTTTATACCAAGAAATCATCATAACTATAAATATTATTAATAACGATATTATAGAAATGAATATATATTTTAAGTTTATAAAATCGAATTTAAACATATCAACTACACCTTCTATAAAAAAGTATATATTATAATTTTTCATTTTTCAACACGTATTATTGATTTTTTATTTTAAAAAAAATATAATAATATTAGGGAGGAAATTATATGAAAATTATTATAGGAATTATTATATTTATTATACTTATATCAATAAGACAAGTATCTGAATATGAAAGAGGTATTAAATTTAGATTTGGTAAATTCAAAAGAATTATGAAACCAGGTTGGAATTTAGTATTACCTATCATAGAATCATACAAAAAAGTTGATATAAGAACAAAAGCAGTTGATGTTCCTGAACAAGATGCAATTACTAAAGATAATGTATCTATTAGAATTAATGCAGTTATTTACTATAAAGTATTTGATGCATCTAAAGCAATTCTTGCTGTTGAAAGATATCAATATGCTGTTGGACAACTTGCACAAACTACAATGAGAAATGCAGTTGGTGCTGTTTCACTAGATGAATTATTATCAGAAAGAGATAAAATATCAACTGAAATATGTAAAGTAATTGATGAAGCAACTGATCCTTGGGGAATTAAAGTTGAAAATGTTGAATTAAAAGATGTTAAATTACCAGAAGAAATGCAAAGAGTTATTGCAAAAGTTGCAGAAGCTGAAAGAGAAAAAGAAGCAGTTATTACTAAATCTAAAGGTGAAAAAGAAGCTGCAGATAATTTAGCTAAAGCTGCTAATGTACTTAGTAATTCACCAGGTGCATTACATTTAAGAACATTAGCTACTTTAAACGATTTATCATCAGATCAATCAAATACAATAATATTTGCAATTCCAATCGAAGTATTACAAGCATTTGGAGAAAAAAATACTCAAGGTGCTGTTCAAAAAGTTAAAGAGATAATTAAGAAGTAAATATGAAAATTTACTTCTTTTTTTTAAAAATTTGCTTTTTAACCAAAAAAGTGATATATTATCTTCACTTCGAAAAGAGGGATAAAATGGCTACATTAACTGATGAAAGAAAAGAAAAACTATTATCAGAGTTAGTGCGTTATAGATATGAAAAAGAAAATAATATTAATGCCTTAAATAATCTTTTAGAAATAATGGAAAAATTAAAAAACGAAGGTATTAAAGATAAAGTTGCCTATCAAAGTGAAAGAATAAAAAAAGAAAATAGTTTTTTAAATAAAATAAATGATAGAATGAATAGAGAAAATAGAGATATAACTTACGATAATATACGTGATGTTGTTGGAGTAAGATTAGTTTGTTTAAACTTAACTGATGCAAAAGAAGTACTTGATACAATAAAAAATACTAAATACTTTGAAATTGAAAAAATAAAAGATTATATCAAGGACCCTAAAGAAAGTGGATATATGGGATATCACGTTATTGTAAAAGTTCCAATAAAAAAATCTTCTGGTATAAGTTATGTTTATGCAGAAATACAAATAAGAACTATATTCATGGATATATTCGCAAGAGAAGAACATAAATTAAGTTATAAAGGTAATGCTAGTTTAGAAGATAAAAATGAATTAAAAAAACTTAGTGATGAATTATTCTTCTATGATAAAGCATTAGATGAATTAATTAGAAAAGAAAGTATTAATAAAGAAGAACAAAGTAATGAAGAATTACAAAAAATACAAGAAGAATATAAAAAAATAGGACACCTTTATCAAATCATAAATAATAAATTTGATGAAGATTTAAAGACTTTTATAAAAAATTACGATAATAAAGGAGATATTCTTCATGTAACATCAAGAATAAAATCTTTACCAAGTATAAATAGAAAATTAAAAATGAGAAAACTATCATGTACTGCTAAAGATATCATTACAAACATACACGATATTATTGGATTTAAAGTAGTTTGTATAGATGAAAAAGTTGCGTTAGATTTTATAAAACAATTTAAACAAGAAATTGGTAAAATGGATAATGTAGAAATTACAAGTATAAGTGATAGATTTGCTGAACCAAAACCATCTGGATATAGAGGATATAAGATTAATTTAGTCTTTAATATACCTATGGTAAATGATGTTCAACCTATTATAATGGAAGTAATAGTTAGAACAATGGTAATGGATGCATGGGCTCTTCATGATGATAAATACTTTAATTCAAATACAAATAATCCTGCTCTAGAAAAACAAATGAGAGGTCTTAGTTACGCACTTCGTGATGTAGAAGAAAAACTTCAAAGAATAAAGAATAATATTAAAGATTATAAACCTTTAGACTTAGTAAGTGAAGTAGAATTATATAATGAAGGAAAAATGAAAAATAACAATAAGACTTTAACATTAAAAAATAGTGAGATTAAAAAATAATCTCACTATTTTTTTATACATATTTAAATCCTAAGCTTTTATATATTTTAATCGCAGATGGTAAATCAAACAGCTTACATATTAATAAATTATAAACTTCATCTAATAAAACTATACTTAATATAATTAAGCATAATATCATAAACTTTTTATGATTAAATTTTTTTGATAAATAAATACAAAATGGAATAATGAAGTAAATTAATAATAAACCAGATATACCAAAGAAAGTAACGCTTCTAAAACAAATATATCCACCTACATTTCCAAAATTAAGTATTTCATTATTATAATTCCAGAATCTTAATCCAAATAAATGATTTAAAATATAACCAGATGTAAATTCTAATAAAAGAGATGATATTAAACTAATAAAAAATACATTAAAAGGACTCTTTTTATACTTACTTGTTAATATCAAAATAATAATACCACCTATCGCATAAATATTAATCCATGGTAAGAAATTACCTCCTTGCATATAAAAAGTTTTCATTCCACCATTAAAATAATAAAAAATAAATTCATAAACATAACCAAACAAACCAGAAAATATAATAATTAATGAAACAATTCCAATTAACTGCTTTTTATCATAATTAATTTTATCATTTAAATACTCTTCTCTAACCTTTTTCATTTAACCACCTCTATACTATATATTTTTATTATATATTTTTTTTGATATTTAATCAATTATAAATATTAGTTATATTAAAAGTTCAAAAAAAAGGATATTATTACTTTTAGGCAATAATTTCAATGGTTAGTAAAGAGCTTAGACGAGAGTAAGCTTAACTTGTTCCAAAAAAAAAACTAGTCAACCGACTAGTAACTTTTTTTGGAGCAAGTGAAGAGAATCGAACTCTCGTCTAAGCCTTGGCAAGGCCTCGTACTAACCATTGTACTACACTTGCGTACAAGAAATATTTTACCATAAATTTTATTTTAATCAATACATTTATGTAAAAAAAATCCTTATCTTGATTTAAATATTAAAATATCTCTATTATAATCTATTTCATCTATTACTTTACTATTTTTAAATTTTAATAAATAAAACTTATATATTTCTAAAATTCTTTTATAATATTCTTTATCTTTTGTACATATTCCAATAGCAAATGGTATTCTTTTATATTCTAGGCATTTTAAAAATTCATATTCTTCATCATAATGCCCTTTATATATTACCTTTTTCTTAGCGACTTTAGTACCTTTTACATTATTATCATTTATCTTTATATAATCCACATAATTAGTAACATTCTTACATACACCTAATTCATCAAACAATACTAATTCTTGTACAGAATCATCTCTACCTACAATTCCATTTTTCTTAAGAGAATTAGAAAATAACTTACCTTCAAATAATATATTACTTTCCCAATGCGAAAAATTTGAATCAAAAGGATTTTCATCCAATATTTTTTCTATTTCTTCTTTTGTATAATTCTTTTCTTTAAAATATAAATCTAACATTTTATTATAATAACCCATATAGTTTTCCCTCTTGATAAAAAATATTTTATCAAACATAATCTTATTATTCAAGTATAAAAAAAACGAACTATAAGTTCGTATTATTCATCAATCTGGAGCGATTGGTTAAGTTATTTACAACTTTTCCATCACGATTAGGAATTAATACATATCAGTATCATTCTCTATAAATATTTTACCATAAAATTGACTAATTGCAATAAAAAAGTGCTGATTTTATGATAGAATATTGTCAGAGGTGATAAAGATGCTTAGAAAAATTTTATATGCAGATACTGAGGCACTTGACAATTATATTTCCATTATTGATGGATATATTTATGAAGAACAAGAAATAACACAAAGTTCAACAACTAATAAAGGTGGAAAACTAGGCGTTGGATTTTCCAAAGCAAATATGGAAGGGAACTTAGGTAGTCAAAAAGAAGAAAAAATATTATTAAATGCAAGAGTAAATGATGCAAGTAAATTGGATAGAATAATTAAATATTTAAAAGAAAATGATGAATTAAAATATTATGAAAATATAAATCAAGAAATATGGGATAATATTTATAGAGATGATTTTATTGAAGTTTTAGTAACACCACGCTTTTCAAAATTAGAAGAAGTAACAAATGCTGTAAATGGTTTTAAACAACTATATGATGCATTTGCACCTTTTCTAGGTAATAATATAATAGATGAAAAGGAACAAGAGGCTTTAGATGGATTTCAAATGTTATCTAATTCTAGAAATGACAATTCACTTTCCTGTGTTTTTAACTTTGAAGACAAAAAATATCCATTAATTGGTAATATAGATAAAACATTTTTAAAAACATCTAAAGATAATTTTGTTTCTCAAGTATACATGCTATGTAAAGTTCAAAAGAAAATAGAAAAAGGAAATAGTATATGCTTAGATGAAATATTTGAAGATGTTAAATCAATGGCAATCAATCGTGAACAAAGAAGGCAGATATCTAAAAAAAATATGTCCAATCCTAAAGAAATAAAAGACAAAATAATGGGTCCAGCATTTGTTGTAATTCCTATTGCAATATATCAATAATAATATTATAAATAAATCAAGTAATTATTTACAACTTTCAGTAACGATTAAGAATTAATACATATCAGTATGAACATTTACCACAAATCTAGTTAGTTGCAACAAAAAAAGTTAAATTTAATAACTGCACTGAAGAAATTAGAAGTAATAAATACAAGTCTATTTAATTACATCTTATTTTTTTAATTACAGTTTTTTTCAAATATATATTTTTAGAATTTATGATTATAGTTAATTGACTTTAAAAAGTAAAATATTATATAATTCATATGGAGGTAAAGATATGGAAAGAAAAAGAATTGAGATTGAAGCAAAATTTCCTTTACATAACAAAAAAGAAACAATATCAAAATTAAAAGAATTAGGTAAAACAATTGAAGAAAACAATTATCAAAAGGATATATATTATACACCAGCACATGAGAATTTTCTTGAAAAAAAACCTATTTCAGAATGGCTTAGAATAAGAGATACAAAGGAAGAAAAAACTATTAATTACAAAAATTGGAGTAATAATAATGGTAATAATAAAATTTCTTGTAAAGAAATTGAAATTGGAATAGATGACTATAACGGAATGATTGAAATGCTAGATGCACTAGATTTCAAACAAATAATAGTTGTTGAAAAAAAAAGAAACTCATTCGAATATAATAATATTGTTATATCAATTGATTCCATAGAAAATTTAGGTGATTTCATCGAATTAGAATTCAAAACAAATTTATATGATAATGAGGATGATAGTATGAAATATATTATGGATACTATAGAAGAATTAAATATTAAAGTTGGAAAACAAATATTTGCAGGATACCCTCAATTAGTAATGGAAAAAAATAACTGTGTTTAAATACACAGTTTTTATATATCCATTAAGCAATTTCCTATTGTCTTGATTAATTTTTTTCTTTTAATTAAGACATCTTCTTTTCTTTCGTTAGATAGGTCTTCTGAGAATTTTTTTGATAAATTGTCAGATATAATATGTAAATATGAATAATCAATTCCGTTTTGCATTGCTGATTTAGCCATATGCCCAATTTCTGGATCAACAAATGCAATTTCTTCTCTATTTTGTAAAACCCATTCTTTTGTTTCTTGAATTATACTAGGTAATGTATAATGAATACCATTCTTAATGGCATCAGAATTAAAATCTTCAAATACATTATTCCATTCAACAAAACTACCATCAATAAATATACTTTTATTTCCTGTAGCAATTGTCTCATTTGGTGCATAGTTTTTGTTTAATGTTCCAAGTTTTCCTACATATATAACTCTTTTTACGCCTTTTCGTGCTAATGCGGCAACAATATAACCAGCAATATCTCCCCAGTAACTATGCTTACAACCAACTAATATTTTATCGTCTGTTATTTGCTTCCACAAAAAATCTCCTGTTCCAAGCCAATTTTCTGTATTAGACAAATACTCAAAACCTTGAACATATCCTAATATTACTGTTTTACATTTTGGTATCTCATTTATATTAGAGCGCATTAATTGATTTTCAATTTGTTGAACTGTAGGAAATTGTACTGTAATTTTCTTTTTTATGCCTAATATAGCTAAATATGTTTTTACTAGACTTGCATAATGATATACATAATCCATACCAGGATAACAATTAATTGTTGCAACATCACCATTCACAAAAACTGTTGGTCGCTTATAATTGAAAGTTTTATCATTTTTTTCTTTAACAGAAATACCTTTAGTTCTATCATAATTACCTACAACACGTATTTCTGATATTGAATCACTAAAGATTATATCTTGTAATTTCATTTCAATATATCTTTCAAGTGATTGCCCCATCGAATGGTTTTCAAAAGTTGCCATTGTATAACCTAAATCAACTATACTACTGTAATCTATTCCGTGATAATCAAACATTTAAAATTCCCCTAACCTAATTTTATTTTTACAATACATCCCTCTAATTCTTTAGTATCGTAAATTACAAAATCATTATTTGATTTTATTACTAGAAAAGTTCCAATAACGTTTGCTATTTTACCACATATACTATCATAATGCAACAAATAGTTAATGTCATATGTGTTTTCAATATTATCCTCAAGAAGAGATAACTGCATATCATTTGCCGAAAAAATACTTTTATTTATTTTATTAATTTTTTCACAATAATTAATTTCGGGAGAAATTAAAAATTTTTTCAAAGCATCAGGGATGTCATTCATAATATTGTTGTAATGTTTTTTTAAAATATTTTCAATTTCGATACGATCCTTATCAATTACTAAATTCTTCAATTTAAACGATGAATTCACTTGAAGTACATATCCTAATTTTGATATTGTATGTTCTATAAATCTTGCCTGTTTACCATCTGGTGTTTCTGCAATAAACATTGATGCTATAGCACCTTGTTCAAGTATTCTTGAATATTTTCTATATTCAGCTGCTGTTCCAACTTTAAATTTATTATTTCCAAACAAAGCAATATACACAACATGTTTTTGATTACAAAATTCTTTTGCAATACTATTAGTAGTTCTGCAATATTTACCATCACATCCAAGACATTCATTAAATCCGGTAATATTTGAACATGTTTCACATTGTTTAACATTATCTGATTCGCTACTATTAAAATTTGGACATACAACATATTTATGTGTAACCAAATCATAATACCCATTGCATTTTTTCAAACCTTCTTTTTTTATATCTATAATTCCCTCAACCTTTTTGTATTCAATAATATTGTTTTCATAATCATATAAAATAAAATTCGGAATATTATTTATCCATTTTATTCCTTTAAATTGTCTTAACATAACATCACCTAAACCAATTATAATTATACCATTTAAATATATATAATTTTTAACAAATATAAATTAACTTTTTATTTGTAGTAAAAAATCTAAATAATATTCTAACTTCATATTATTTTTAATTTGTTCATTTCTAAATTGGTCAGTTGTAACTGACCAATTCAAATTCCAATATTATTTTATCATAAAAATTATCGTTCAAAGCCATCATCTTTACT
>JAFOMI010000039.1 GCA_017418945.1 Bacilli bacterium | reverse complement strand
CTTATCAATTAATCTTACTAAATATTTAATTACATCAACTCTAACACCATATTTTTTAGAAATGTTTTTGACTGTATTTCCTTGTTTTCTTTCTTGATATATATTTATCTTATCTTCATAACTTAATTTAGACATATAAAAGCCTCGTTTCTATTTTGTCCAAGAAACGGGGTTCATATCACGTAGAAGATATTTTTATTTGCATATAAGTGTAGTTTTTATTTTATAGTCTTTTTTCCCATATGGAGCTTCAGGATATACTGTTACTTTAGTTTTAGTTTCATCACATGTGTTTAAGACAGAATAGTTTTCTATTTTATGTGAATCTAAATATACTTTTAAATCTTTTAAAGAAATTGTTAATCCTGTATCTGCATAATTAGACATATATACTTTAATTGCATCTTTATCATCTTTATTTTCTTTTTCAGCATAATAATAAGAATAAAATGTTTTAGCTAAATTTTTCATTTTTCTTTGTTCTCTACCATCTTTTGAAAAATTAATAGATAATATAATTATTAATATTATTAATAAAATTATAATTCCTATAATTGCGAATGTCTTTTTTTTATTCATAATTAATTTCCTTCCAATTTAATATTTGCTTCTAAAGTTTTATTATTTCTAATATATGTTACTTTTACTTTATCTCCAATACTATATTGATATAAATAATATCTTAATTTAGAAATACTATTTACTTCCTTATTATCTATTTTAGTAATTACATCTCCAACTTTTAATCCAGCTTTATCAGCAGCACCATTATCTTCTAATTTTGCTATTACAACGCCTTCTTCTACATCACTATTTATTGATATTCTATTTCTATATAATGAATATCTATCATTAACATTAATTAAAGATACTCCTAAAATAGGTCTTGCTATTTTTTCTCCATTTTCTAAACTTTGTACATATAATTTAGCATCATTTATAGGAATAGCAAATCCCATACCTTCTACTTCTTCTGTAGCTAGTTTCATAGATGTAATACCAATTACATCACCTGCTAAGTTAACAAGTGGTCCACCTGAGTTACCTGGATTAATAGCAGCATCTGTTTGTATTACTTTAGTAACAACACTATCTGTTTCTATTGTTTTATCTTTATTTGATATAATACCTCTTGTTACTGAACCACTATAATTACTTCCCATTGGTGAACCTACAGTAAATACTGTATTACCAACTTCTACTAAGTCACTATCACCTAAATTAGCTACTTTAATTACTTTATCTTTATCCATAGAAAGTACTGCTAAATCTGAATACTCATCAGATCCAAGTAATTTAGCTTCTACTTCTTCTCCATTTTGTAATAATAACTTATAATCAGTAGCTGATTCTATAACATGATTATTTGTAAATACATAACCATATTTATCATCTTTTTTATATACAAATCCAGACCCTGTTCCAACTAATTCACCATTATAATAACTTTGTACAGTAACAACAGAATCATAAACTCCTTTAATAGCTTCTTCAACACCTTGTTCACTAACTACACTTTTATTAATAGTCTCAGTTATTACTTTAGATTCTACTGGATAATATTTTAAATAAAGAATAACCGCTACTATTGAACTAATTATTGTAAATACATAAAATAAGAAATATTTTAATATTCTTTTTTTATCCAATTTATATCATCTCCTACATATTTATAATACTCATATAATTCTCTGGAAATCCCATTCTTTCTTTTAATTTTTCCACAGTAATAATATCAACACTATTATCAAATATATCAAATGCTGCATTTATTTCTTTCATAAAATCTTTAAATCTTTCTTTTTGAAGCATTTGTTTAAATATTATTACTATTGCAAATAAATCATTTTTACCATTAGTATATACATCATATTCATCTTTTTTTAAATTTAGCTTTTCATGATAAATTGTATCATTAATAAATGTTTGAGTTCTATGATCATATACCATATCTTCATGTGCGCATAAATTTCTATAATTAGATAATAATTGTATATATACTTTTAAAGTATCTTTATCTATATTATATAATCTTGCTATTTCTTCTTTATCTTCTTCCTTTAATATACCAAATAATTCATTTATTAAACCAAATGATATTACTTTAACTAATATCCATAAAGGAACATATTTATATTTAGTCATATAATGAAAAGTCGCAGTATGTTTTTCACCATTTATTCTTATCTGCCTTCTCATTTTATTTAATACATCTTCAACTCTTCTACTCTCTTTTATATCTTGGGTGAAATTCTTAGGATCTAAATAATCCTTTTCTTTATAACCATATTTCTTACTTAATTGATATGAAATTATACTTTTAATATTATTCTCTACTACTAATAAATTTTTAAACAATACATTTCTTAAATTTCTATCAAATAAAAATGCTGCGTATAATTCTTCAAAAGTTGTTCCCTGAATAAATTTTCTATTTTCATTATAGAATAAGTATCTATAACCACTTATAAAAAAATAATTCTCTCTTAATAATATGTCTTTAACTTCTTCTTCATTATTAATTATAAGATTCTTATTTCTTAATATTTCTACTTGTTCATCTAATGTTCTAAATTCCTTTTTATTCATATATTCACCCTATAATAAATTATAACACAAATAAAAAAAGACTTAAAGTCTTTATTATTTATATAACAAACTAATCGTTTTCTTTTTCTCTTAGTTTATCCGCTAAATCTTTTATTTTTCTTAATCTATGATTAACACATGATTTAGTAATTTTATTATTTGTTTCTAAAGAAATAATTTGACTTAATTCTATTAAAGAACTATCTGGATATTTAATTCTATAATTTGCTACTTCTTTAATTTTATCATCTAATAAATCATAAGCATCTTTTTCTTTAATATATTCAATATCTTTTATTTGTTTATTTGAAGATGCTAATGATTTTTCAACATTTGCTTGTTCACAATTATTAATTCTATTATTCATATTAACTTTTTCTCTATATATTCTAATATCTTCAAAGTACATAACTCCATTAAATGCTTTTATCATTTTAAGGAAATCACTTATTTTTTCAGATTCTTTAATATATACCATATAACCCTTTTTTCTTCTTAATATCTTTGAATTTAATCCATAACTATTAATAGCACTATTTAAGAATTCAGCTTCTTTTAAATTATTAATAATTATCTCTAGGTGATATCTACTAGTTTTTGGGTCATTAACAGAACCACTTATTAAAAAGCATCCTCTTATAAACGCACTCTTTAAATTATCATCTGCGATTATTTCTTCATTAGGTATTTCAGTTATTCTAAAACCTGTTTCTCCAATTAAACCAATATCTTTAATAATTTCAGGAACATTCTTTTTTATTTCAATAATATATATTTCATTTTTCTTAAAGTTATAATTCTTTTTAACTGTAATATTACTTGTAACATCATATATATTTTTAACTATATTAAATATTCTATTAGCAGCATTTAAATTTTCAGTTTGCACTTTTATTGAATATAACTTAATATCCGCACTAGTACATAAGATACCTGATAATTCTGATATTGCTTCTATTTTATCAACATCTATTTTAGATACTTCTTCTTTTATTTTTCCAGAAAATGTCATATTATCACTCCTTATTATTTCTATTAACAATTAGTATTACTATTCCTATAACAATACATAATATTGATACTATAATTGCTGCTTTTAAATTAAATAACATTAAACTATCTGTTCTAAATATTTCTATTATTGATCTAATTATTCCATACCAAATTAAATAAAATGCTGTAATAGTACCTTTTTTTAAATTCTTTTTTCTAATAATCATCATGATTATAAAACCCATAAGACAAAGTATACTTTCTATATAAAAAGTTGGTAAATAATAATTATTATTTATATACATTCCATTAATTATAAATTTAGGAATTAATAGTTTTTCAAGTAATTCTTTTGATACTAACGAACCATAAGCTTCTTGATTAAAGAAATTACCCCATCTACCAATACTTTGTGCAAGTATAACTCCTGGAACAATAATATCAGTTAATTTTATAAATTCTAAATTTTTCTTTTTAGTATAAAGATATACAAATATAAAACCAAATATTATTCCGCCATGAATAGCAAGTCCACCATTCCATATTCTAAATATTTCAAGTAAATCATTTCTATAATAATTAAAATTAAATATTACATAATATAGTCTTGCGCCTATTATTCCTATTAATAGACCATAAAATATTATATTAAATATTAAATCTTCACTTATACCCTTTCTTTTTGCTTCTTTAGTAATAACTAAATACGCAAACATTACTCCAAGTAATATACATAGTGAATAAAAATGAATTACTATATTACCTAAACTAAAAGAATTAATCATTTTTCGCAGCTCCTTATAAGTGGATTTACTATTATTTCTTCAATAAAGAAATTAATAACACTAATAACAAACGCTATAAAAATACCCCAGAATAATCCATAAATATCAAAATGTCTTCCTAAGACAAAATCTACTATTTCAAGCATCAAGAAATTAACTACAAAATAGAATAAACCAAAAGTTAATCCTGTAATTGGTAATGTTAATTTAAATACTATAGGTTTTATTGTTTTATTTAAAATTGATATTAATGCAGAAGCAATAAAATAATAAATTATATTGTCTACTTCAAATGCATTAAATATTGTATCTACTAAATATAATGTTAATGAATAACCAGATATTTTAATAATCCAATCTAAAAAATTGTTAAATAAATTTGTCTTCATTTTTTATCTTCCTTCTATGAAATTATATCATTAAAATAAAAAAATAAAAAGGAATTTTTATAAAATTCCTTTTAAAAATTTACCAGTATAACTAACACTATCTTGTATAATGCTTTCTGGTGTTCCGGTAAATACAATATTTCCTCCACCATCTCCACCTTCTGGTCCTAAATCTATGATATGATCAGCCATTTTTATTACATCTAAATTATGTTCAATTACTAAAACTGTATCACCATTATCAACTATTCTATTTAAAATAATTAATAATTTTTTAATATCATGAGTATGTAATCCAGTAGTTGGTTCATCTAATATAAATAAACTCTTACCAGTAGGTTTCTTTTGTAATTCTTTTGCAAGTTTTACTCTAGCAGCTTCTCCACCAGATAATGTAGTAGCACTTTGTCCAAGTTTAATATAACCTATACCTACATCTTTCATTATTTGTAATTTATTCTTTACTTTAGGTATATTTTCAAAGAACTCTAATGCTTCATCTACAGTCATATTTAAAACTTCAGATATATTCTTTCCTTTATATTTAATTTGAAGAGTTTCACTATTATATCTAGTTCCATTACATGCTTCACAAGGAACATAAACGTCTGGTAAAAAGTGCATTTCAATTTTCTTAACTCCATCACCATAACAAGCTTCACATCTTCCACCCTTAACATTAAATGAAAATCTTCCTTTTTCATATCCTCTTATTTTAGCTTCTTTAGTTCCCGCAAATACATCTCTAATATCATCAAATACTCCAACATAAGTCGCAGGATTACTTCTTGGACTTTTTCCTATTGGATCTTGAGATATATTAATAACTTTATCTATATTTTCTATTCCTAATACCTTTTTACATTTACCAGGTCTTTCTTTTGCTTTATATAAATTATTTCTTAAAGTTTTATATAATATTTCATTAACTAAAGTACTTTTACCTGAACCAGATACTCCAGTAACACATATAAACTTGCCTAATGGAAATTTAACATCAATATTCTTTAAGTTATTTTCAGATGCTCCTTTAACTTCTAAATATAATTTATTTCCTTTTCTTCTAGTTTTAGGAGTTTCTATTTTTTCTATACCTTTTAAATATTTACCCGTTAACGAATTAGGATTATCCATAACTTCTTTTGGAGTTCCTTCTGCCATTACATAACCACCATTAACACCAGCTTCTGGTCCTATATCTACTAAATAATCAGCCGCAAGCATAGTATCAGTATCATGTTCTACTACTATTAAAGTATTTCCTAAATCTCTCATTTGAAGAAGTGAATTAATTAATCTTTCATTATCCCTTTGATGTAAACCTATACTTGGTTCATCAAGTACATAAAGAATACCAGATAGTCTAGATCCTATTTGAGTTGCTAATCTTATTCTTTGACTTTCACCACCAGAAAGTGATGATGCAGATCTTCCTAAAGATAAATAATCAAGACCAACATTTATTAAGAAACTTAATCTATCTTTTATGTCTTTAACAAGTAACTTACTTATTTCTTCTTCCTCTTTAGTAAGTTTTAAATTATTTATAAATTCATATAAATCTTTAATACTCATCTTACATAAATCATCTATATTTTTCTTTTTAATATATATATTTAATACATGTTCTTGAAGTCTAGAACCATGACATACTTCACAAGTGGATTCAATCATATATCCTGATAACCAATCTCTTATAAATTCACTTGTAGTTTCTTTATATCTTCTTTCTAAATACGAAAGCACTCCTACATTTTCTTCAAAATTATCCATTGTATTACCACTTCTAGTTTTAAAATTATAATGAATAATTTCGCCATTACCATTAAGAATAATATCTTTTTCTTTTTTAGTTAACTTAGAGAAAGGTTTATTCATATCTATTTTATACTTATCACATAAAATACCTAATTTTTGAATGATAATATTATCATCATCCATGTTTTTATAAGGAACAATACATCCTTCATTTAAACTTTTTTCTTTATCTGGAATTATTAAATCTGGATCTATCTTTTCTTTATATCCAAGTCCTTTACAAGATGGACATGCGCCATATGGTGCGTTAAAACTAAATATTCTAGGTTCAAGTTCTGGAAGTGAATAATCACAGTAAGGACATGCGAAGTTTTCTGATAAAACTATTTCATTTCCACCAATTACATCTATAACAACTTTTCCACCAGATAATTTAGTAGCAGTTTCTAATGCTTCATATAATCTACTTCTAATATCTTGTTTTATAACTAATCTATCAACAATAACATCTATATTAGATTTTTTATTTTTTTCTAAAACTATATCTTCAGATAAATCTTTAATTTCATCATTTACTTTTACTCTTATATATCCATCTTTTCTTAAATTATCAAATAAATCTTGATGGGTACCTTTTTCTCCATGAATTACTGGAGATAAAATCATAATCTTAGTTCCTTCATCTAAAGAAAGAACTTTATTTGTCATTTCTTCTATAGTTTGACTAGTAATTGGAATATTATGATTAGGACAATATGGAACACCTATTCTTGCGAATAATAATCTTAAATAATCATAGATTTCAGTAACTGTTCCTACTGTAGATCTTGGATTATTATTAGTAGTCTTTTGATCAATACTAATCGCTGGACTAAGCCCTTCAATAGAATCTACATCTGGTTTTTCAGACACTCCTAAAAATTGTCTTGCATAACTACTAAGACTTTCGACATATCTTCTTTGTCCTTCAGCATAAATAGTATCAAACGCTAAAGAAGATTTACCTGAACCAGATACTCCAGTCATAACAATTAACTTATTCTTAGGTAAATCAATATTAATATTTTTAAGGTTATTTTCTCTTGCTCCTCTAATAATTATTTTATCATTCATAAAATCACTTCCAAACATTAGTTATTATACCAAATTTATAAAAAAAATATAGCGAACACGCTATATTATTTTTTTTCTTCTACATCTGTATTTGTATTTTTTTCTAGTTTTAAATATTTAATAGCTTCTTTATCTTCATATTTTTTATATTCTTCTGGTAAATATATTGGGACACTTGTTTGTTCAGAACAATCAAGTTCATTAAATAAGAAATATCTAACATTTTTATCTATTCCATGTCCATTAATATATTCTTCACATGACAAATTCTTTGTTCCATTAACAGGGCAATATAACTGATAATCCATATTTGTTATATCAGAATAATAATAAGCGTTATCAATATTAACAATATTCCAAACATGATCTTTACTTATTGCAGTATAAGTTTCTATATTATTTCTAACGCAAAGTGCTTGTACAAGTGAAGAATAGTTACCGCAGATTGCTTCTCCATCACCTTCTAGAGCAGAATATAAATTACCACCTTCATAATAACCTGAAAGATTTTCAGGATTCTTTGGGTAATGTAATTTTTTTATAATATAAATTACTATTTTCTCATATTTTTCTCTATCAGAATCAGTTTCTTTAATATCAATAGATTTATTTATTTCTTCTAATTTCTTATCTATTTCTTGAACTTTACTTCCAACATTTACTTCTACACCATTTTTAATTAAATAATCTTGATCTTCTTTAGTAAAATATATTGCAGTATCATATGGTGAATAATCTGTAACATCAACATCTAATTTATCTAAGAAGCATAAATCCTTATAGTTAACAGTATTAAAAATATTACCAATAACTGATAAATTTTTTACTCCTTTTTTTTCTAAATCTTTAGCGCTATAAATAATACTTCCACTTAATTCTAAATTATCAACATTATAAACAAAGTCAAATGATTCATTACTTAATTCTATTGGATTAGGTGTTAAATTATTGATAACCAAATGATTTAACGATGGTAAAACTTCTATATTTTTTGCAGAATCTATTTTATAAGCAAAAATAAGTTCTAGTTCTTTTAAATTACTACAATAATTTAACCAAGATAAATCTTGATCTGTAACTGCTATATATAAACTAGTCATTTTTTTTAAATCACCAACAGTAACTTTATCTTCTTTATTTTTACCTAAGTAATATAATACACTAAGTCTATAATCTTCTGGTATTTCAACAATATCAGTATCTTTCTTATTTACATCATATTCATTATTATTAGCTGTATAAATAGAACTATAAAAATCAAATTTCATACAATTCTTCATTACTTCATCATTTGCATCTGTTGAAGTAACTTTTGTTGAATCCATTTTAATTTGTTCATTATTATTATTTTTATTGCATCCTGTTAATAGAAAAATTGGTAATATTCCTATTAATACTCTTTTTTTAATATTTCTTTTCATAAATTGCCCTCTTTTGTTGCTTGATATAATATCACTTTTTTTATATTTGTCAAATTCTATTGACTTCTTAATTCAAATAATGCATCTCTAAGTTCTGTTGCTCTTTCAAAATCAAGTTCTCTTGCTGCATCCATCATTTCTTTTTCTAATTCTTTTATTAATTTATCTTTATCTTTTTTAGTCATAGTTACATTAGATCTATCACTAATAGATTTATCTTTATTCTTAACAATATCTTGTATTGGTTTAATAATTGTTTTAGGTACTATATTATGTTCTTTATTATATTCTTCTTGTATTTCTCTTCTTCTATATGTTTCTTTAATTGCTTCTTCCATAGAATCAGATATAGTATCTGCATACATTATAACACTACCATTAGCATTTCTAGCTGCTCTTCCTATAGTTTGTATTAAAGACCTTGTACTTCTTAAGAATCCTTGCTTATCTGCATCTAATATTGCGATTAAAGATACTTCTGGTATATCAATACCTTCTCTAAGTAAGTTTACTCCAACAACGCAATCATATTTACCCGCTCTTAAATCATGTACAATTTCAAGTCTTTCTAAGGTTTTAACTTCATTATGTAAATATGCAACTTTAATATCTGCACTCTTTAAATAATTAGTTAACTCTTCACTCATACGAATTGTAAGTGTAGTAATAAGAGTTCTTTCATTTTTCTTAATTCTTTCTTTTATTTCATATATTAAGTCATCTATTTGACCTTCTGTTTTTCTAACTTCAATAGTTGGATCAAGTAATCCAGTTGGTCTTATAATTTGTTCTACAACTTCATTATTAACTCTTTCAAGTTCATAATCACCAGGAGTTGCAGATACATAAATAGCTTGATTTATTTTTTCATTAAATTCATCAAACTTAAGTGGTCTATTATCTAAAGCACTTGGTAATCTAAATCCATACTCAACAAGTACTGATTTTCTCATTCTATCACCATTATACATTGCACGAACTTGTGGAAGTGTTACATGAGATTCATCTACCACCAAAAGAAAATCTTTTGGAAAAAAATCTATAAGTGTAGGAGGTGCTTCTCCTTCTTTTCTAAATGTTATATGTCTAGAATAATTCTCAATTCCTTTACAAAAACCTGTTTCTTCAAGTAATTCTAAATCATAATTAGTTCTTTCATTTAACCTTTGATATTCAAGTAGCTTATTCTCTTTTTTTAATTCCATTAATCTATTATTTAATTCTTCTCTAATACTTTTACAAGCCATTTTTAATTTATCTTCACTAGTAACAAAGTGAGATGCCGCAAATATTGTAATTGTTTTTTTCTTTTCAATTACTTTTCCTGTTAAAGTATCAAATTCAATTAATGCTTCTATCTCATCACCAAACAAATCTATTCTATATCCTTTAGTCTTTGAATATGCTGGAACTACTTCTATTGAATCTCCTCTAGATCTAAAAGTACCACGTACTAAATCCATATCATTTCTTTCATAAAGCATATCTACTAATTTTTTTAGTATTTCATTCTTTTCTAAATTTTCTCCTACTCTTAAAGTTAAAGAATTTTTTTCATATTCTTCTTTTTCACCAAGACCATAAATGCATGAAACTGACGCTACTACTATAACATCATCTCTTGATATTAATGATGAAGTAGCAGAATGACGTAATTCATCTATTTCATCATTAATAGATGCATCTTTTTCAATGTATGTATCTGATGATGGTACATATGCTTCTGGTTGATAATAATCATAATAAGAAACAAAGTATTCAACTCTATTTTCGGGAAATAATTCTTTTAATTCAGAATATAATTGTCCAGCTAAAGTTTTATTATGTGCAAGTACTAAAGTTGGTTTATTAACCTTTTCTATTACATTAGCAATAGTAAATGTTTTACCTGTTCCTGTTGCTCCAAGTAATACTTGTTCTTTTTTACCCGATTCTATTCCATCAACTAATTTTTTAATTGCTTCACCTTGATCTCCACCAGGTTTATATTTAGAAACTAATTTAAACATCTTATTTCCCCTTCCTAATATCAAAACAAGGTTAATAACCTTGTTTATTTGTTAGTTTTGTACTTAATTTTTTATTTATTCCAATCTCTTTTAATTCATCATTATATTTTTCAATATATTCTTCTTTATTTAATGAGAAATCAGTATTTTTTCCAGTTTTTTCTATTTGACTAGATCTAATAACTTCTGTTTGTAATGCTTCTTCTATATTTTTTTCTATATCAAATTCAAAAATAATATCACAAAATAAATTATAATGTCTTACATATTCATCTATTTTAAGCGCAATTTCAAAACCATTCTTTTTAATCTTAGATTTCTTTTGAGAAAAAGTACTATAAATATAATCTTCTAATTCATCTAATATATCTATAGACGCTAAAACATTTATTAATAAATGATTATATATTAAACTATATAACTTAGAATCAATGGTATTTTTATCTGATTTTTCATATACATGATATATCTCTATAATCTTATTATTAAATAAAATAGCTGGATTAGATAATTTATATCTTTCTCCAATTAAGTATTCTAATTTATTAATATGATTTTTTAGTGTATCTATTAATTTCATTCTTATTTCAAAATCTTTTTCTCTTTCTCTTTTTTCTTCATCAGTCATATTAACACCTCTTTAATTTTAACATTAATTAATATTTATTTCTACTTTTTATAATATCATTTTTATTTAATAAAAGCATATATTTTTTATTATAAGTATTACTAATATCTTTTAATAAATCTTTCATTTTTAACGGATCAGAATATACTGTTTCTAAATATTCTTTTCTTAATTTTTGATTTCTAAATTCTAACATTTTATTTCTTGATTCATTAAATATACTGTGTATTATTGTTTGATTTATTTCAGACATATTGTATTTATAAATATTTTCTACTTCATCATCTACAAATATACCTTTATCTAAATCTATTACTTTAAATCCACCATTAAAAATAATATTCTTATCATGTGTATCATATAAAGCAAATTTACTCTCACTAATTTTTCTTGTATCTTCTTCTAATCTATCATATGCCTCTATTAATTCTTCTATTTTAAAATTTAGACCCACTCTTTTTAATGTTTTTCCATCTATATAATCATATATATATCCTATTAATTCATTATCTTTAATAAGTAATTCAAGTGGTGCGATATAAGTATCATTATTTATCTTTTCTAACTCATAAAAGTGATTTATTGGGTTTCTAAAATAATCAAACATATTCTTTGTTTCAATACTTTTATAGAATAGTTTTAATACTTTATTATCTCTCATTAAAAAGCAATATGCAGTTTTTCCTTTTCCTATATATTTAGCTCCTTTTAAATAAGGTAATATACTCTTAATAATAGTATCTTTCATACGACCAATCTCCCTTGGCAATATATTATAACACATTTTAAAAAAATAGGGATTATTCCCTATTTTTGTAATCTTCTATTTCTTGTTTTAATATTAAAGTCTTTGAAGGACTTAATTCAATTAATGGTTCTCTAACATATCCATTACATAATCCTTCTAATTCTACTGCTCTTTTAACTGGAATAGGATTAACATCACTAAATAATGCTTTAATAACACCTAATGCTTCTTTTTGCATTTCTAAAGACTTTTCTTTATTACCATTTAAATATTCCATAACAATATCATGAGTTTCTTTAGGAAATATATTAGCAAATACTGAAATAACTCCAATACCGCCATTATCAATAACATCATATATTTGATCATCATTACCAGAATATACATCAAGTGATCTACTACTTGTTAATTCTTTTACTTGATCAATCTTTCCAGATGCTTCTTTTATTGCAACAACATTTTTATTATTATTTGCTATATCAATTGCTGTTTCAGGTAATATATTAACACCCGTTCTACTTGGTACATTATACATAATAATAGGAATATTAACTGCATCATTTATTCTTTTATAATATAACTTTAAACCATCTTGATTTGTTTTATTATAATATGGAGTAACACAAAGTAATCCATCCGCTCCTAAACATTCAGCTTCCTTAGAAAATCTAACTGCATGTTTAGTATCATTTGAACCAGTACCTGCGATAACTGGAATCTTACCTTTAGCATATTCTACACATTTTTTAATAGTCATTAAATGTTCTTTATCATTTAAAGTAGATGCTTCACCTGTAGTTCCACAAATAATAATCGCATCAGTTTTATTATCTTTATGAAAGTCCACTAATCTTTCTAAAGCTTCATAATCAACTTTAATATTTCCTTTTTTAGTTTTTCTAAATGGCGTAACTATGGCTACACCAGAACCCTTAAATAATTTAGACATAAAATTCCTCCTTCTAAATATTATTCAAGAAAGAGCTATATATTAATAACCCCCATAACTACTATATAAATAAAATCCTAATCAGTATATATTATGTTTTGCTTTTAAATCTAGTTCTTGATTTTCATAAATATTAGAAAGAACTCTATTAGAATCATTATTAATTTCAGTATCGACAATTCTTTTATTCTTTACTTTTACATGCATTAATATAAATATAGGATTTAAATACAAAGTATTATTTTTAATATAATAAATTGGTTCCCTTTTTTCCACAATATAATCTTTTGGAATCTTAATAATATAACAACCATTATTCTTATTACATATAGGTGATTTAGATATCTCATCAATCATCATATATAAATTATCAAATCTATTAAATCTTTCAAGAATATTAGTAGATTCAAATCTAATTCCATCCATAAAAGCATCTTCCACTAAACTTCTAGAATAAATTATTCCTGTATAACACATTTCTTTTTCTAATTCATATGCTTTTTCTAAATTTAAAAATGCTTTTTCACAAATATAACCTTTTATATTATTAGAAGCATCTTTTATTTCATTTTTATACATTTTATTAAACAGTAATTCTTCTTTTGTTAACTCTTCTTTTTTTATAATAGACTTTTTTAAATCATATGGTTTAAATGAATTATATTGTTCATTTAAATTATATTCTCTTAATGCTTTTAGCATTTCACTAACAACATATTTCTTAGTTTGTTCTTGATTTAAATCAATCTTTTCATTAGATAATAATTTCTTAAATCTTTCTGCTTGCTTATTTGAAGAGCAAAGCGCATAAAGTCTAAAGAGCTCATGAAAATCTCTTTTCTCATATAATTTCTCTATATCTTTTTTCTTTATGCTTAGTTTCATACATACTCCTATAAATTAAAAAAAGAATGGAATCATTCTTTTTAAAACATATTAGTGAAATCTGTTGTTTCATCTAATGTACTGTCATCATTATATTCTTTTTCATTTAATTTATGTAAAATTCTATCAAGCTCTTTTGAAAAATCTGCAGTACTATTTATGTAGTCGTTGTTAGATTCTTTTTTACTATTTAAAATATCTGATAATTTTTTAGAATTTTTATATGGAGAAGGTTTCTTCTTAACTTCTACTTCCTCTATTTTTTGTTCCTCAACAGGATTAAGAGAAACTTCTTCAATTTCATCATTAGAATAATCTTTTAATAATAAATCATTAATTTTAGGAGAAACCGTTAATTCTCTAATAGTAGGTTCATCTTCTACTATAACTTCAGGAATTTCCTCTTCTGTTTCTTCCTTTTCTTCTATTGAAATTGGTTCTTCTTTTATTTCAACTTCATCTTTTTTTTCAATAGTTGTTGTAGTAGGTATATCTTCATTAACTACTACTTTTTCATTTAATAATTTTTCTCTTTCTAATTTTTTTTCCATCTTTCTTGTCTTAATAGCATTATCAATTAAGTATCCTACTAAAACAAAAATTAAGAAAATACAAATAACAATTAATAAAGTTGTATTTTCATTAATGAAATTCATTACTGATTCTAATACTTTATTCATATATAACCCTCGCTTCTTATCCTTATTGTAATTTTAACATTATTATAAATATTTTTCAATATAATTTTTATTAAAAAAACAAGTATTAATTACTCGTTTTCTTTTATATATAATTTCATAATTTTTTTAACTCTATCCATTGTATCTATATATTCATCTTTTTCCCAATCATCCATCTGATATATTATTTTATTAGGATCTCCATCTATTTCTATATCTTTTTCATTTGTAATATTTCCTAATTTTAATAAATCATTAAATAGTTTTAAATACCAAGGGTTTTCTAATATATATTTTTTTCTTTTTTTGCATATATCAATATCCTCTTTTATATCTTTATCAACAAAATATAGATTTGTTTCTAATTTATATCCTTTTTTCTTTAAAATCTTTTTATATTTTTCTATGAATAAAGTAGAAAGAGAGAATACTTCATCTAAATTAACAGTTAACATTTTAGTAAAATATTTATATGAATAATTAGAATGATCTTTTAAATATGTTTTAAAAACATCTACTACTTCCTCATTTTTAATTAAATCACCATAGAAAAACGCAATTAAATAACTTGATATATATCTTATATTTACATACATTGAATTTAATTCTATTTTTTCTAAAATATCATCGTCTAAAGAAGTTAATTCTAATTTATTAATTTCTTCATTTCTTAATGAAAATGGTATATATTTATTTAATGTATAATTTATATCTCCAAACGCTTTTAAATAATTCTTTTTAGATTCACTCATATATTCTTTTAGGGAATCTTTTTTAAACTTTCCATCTTTAAGTACATTATAAAAATTATATTCACTTACTATATCATCCGCAAGAAATGATAAAAAAGCATAATTCATAATTAAATAATTATCCAAATCATTTTGATTTAAAGATCTTTTTTTAGAGTTTGAATCTTTTAATATTTTTAATTCTTTACTCTTTAAATATTTTAAAAATAATTTTTCCATTATAGAAGATTCTATTTCTATTAATCTAGCATCAGTTCTAGATAATTTATTATCATTTATTGATGAAATCATATGACCTAATTCATGAACTAATGTTAATAAAAAACTTAAATCGTTACTATATTCAATAAATATTTCTTTAGTTGCTTTATTAGAATAACTTCTAATATTTTCATAAAAAATATTAACATTATTAAACAAAATATTTTTAACATTATCCATTACATAATCATCATCTTTATATAGTTCTTTAAAAAAATCGTATACTATATTCTTACAATCATCAATTGATAACTCATTTATTAATTTTGGCATTTCATATTCACATAATTGAATCTTATTATTTGTTTGAATTAATAAATATTTACATAAATCATAATCATAAGTAAATTTTTTATATTCTTTTTCTTCAAAATATGGATTAACTAATGCAACTTCTCTTTTTTTATCTAGATAATTTGATAATTCATCCATATAAATTTCATCTATCTTACTTTTTAACTCATGAGTACCTTTATTAGAAGTTATTATTTCATCTTTTAAACTATTTATATCTATTTGCTGAGCTAGAAATGGATAGTTGTTTTTTATTTTATCATATATAGAAAATAAATAAGTTAATAGTAATTTCTTATTTTTTTTCATAAAGCACCTCTTTTTTTAGGAAATATAATAACATAAAAAATTAAAAAAGTTAAGTTTCCTTAACTTTTTATAAATGTGTCACTCTTGCTTTTATTTCTTTTGTCTTACCAAGATTCCAATAATTTTCTCCTAAATAGCCACAAGTTCTTCTAACGACATTCATTGTTTCATGATTCTTATTATGACAATTAGGGCATTCCCATTCATTATCATCGTTTATAATTATTTCTCCATCAAATCCACATTCTTGGCAATAATCTGATTTAGTATTAAATTCAGCATATAAAATATTATCATAGATATATTTAACTACTTCTTCTAACGCTTTTAAATTTTTATTCATATTAGGTATTTCAATATAAGAAATTGCTCCTCCACTTGAAATAACTTGATATTTACTTTCAAATTTTAATTTTTTAAATGCATCTATTTTTTCTCTAACATCAACATGATATGAATTAGTATAATATCCTTTATCTGTTACGTTTTCTATAACTCCAAATTTTTCTTTATCTATTCTTGCGAATCTATAGCATAAACTTTCCGCAGGTGTACCATATAATCCAAAACCAATATTAGTTTTTTCTTTCCATTCATCTACTTTTTTTCTTAAGTAATTCATAACTTCTAAAGAGAACTCTTCTCCTTGCCTTGATGTATGAGTTTTACCTATCATTAAATATGTTAATTCATATAGTCCAATATATCCAAGTGAAATAGTTGAATATCCATTTTCTAATAATTTATCTATTTTTTCACCCTTATTTAATCTTGCGATTCCACCATATTGATAATGTATTGGAGAAACATCTGAAACTACTCCTTTTAATGCATTATGTCTACACATTAATGCTTCAAAGCATAAGTCTAATCTTTCATCTAATAACTTCCAAAATACATCCATATCTTTATTCGCAAGTATTCCTATTTGAGGCAAATTAATACTAACTACACCTTGATTAAATCTTCCTTCAAACTTATATTCATTATTATCATCTTTATAACATGAAAGAAAACTTCTACATCCCATAGGACTAAATACATTACCTTCATAATTTTCTCTCATTTTTTTAGCAGATATATAATCTGGATACATTCTTTTAGCAGAACATTTAACACAAAGTTTTGTCAAATAATCATATTTTCCACCAGATAAATTATTACATTCATCTAAAACATATACTAATTTAGGAAATGCTGGTGTTACTGGAACACCTTTTTCATTTTTTATTCCTTCAATTCTTTGTTTTAATATTTCTTCAATAATTAAGGCAAGTTCTTCTTCATATTCATAGTTTTCCACCATATGCATAAATATTGTTACAAAAGGGGTTTGACCATTTGTAGTCATTAAAGTATTTAATTGATATTGAATAGTTTGAATACCTGATTTTAATTCTTCACTTCTTCTATCAAGAGCATCTTCATTTGCTTTTTCACTAGCCGCTTCTTTTGAATATCCTTTTTCTAAATACTTTTCATATCTTTTCTTATAATGTTTATCATATGTCACTCTTAAATATTTAGCTAAATGTTTTATATCTATTGATTGTCCACCATATTGTCCACCAGAAATAGATGCAATAATTTGGGTAGTTACTATACATGCAACTTGAAAGCTCTTTGGACTTTCAATTAATTTACCATTAATTACTGTTCCATTATCAAGCATATCTCCTAAATTAACTAAGCAACAATTAAACATAGGTTGTAAAAAATAATCTTTATCATGAAAATGAAGTATTCCATCTTTATGAGCCTTAACTATTTTTTCAGGTAATAATAATCTATCTGTTATATCTTTTGAACATTCTCCCGCAATTAAATCTCTTTGAGTTGATATTAATGTTGCTTTCTTATTACTATTTTCTTCCATAGTATCAACATTCTTACAATTAATTAATGATAATATACTATTATCTGTAGTATTAATTTTAATAATAGAATCTTCATTAAAAATAATATATTTTTTTACTAAATCAAGTTTATTAAATTTTATAAGTTGTTCTTCAATTATATTGTTAATTTCATTTGTTGTAATTACTTCACTATCAAATTTAGAAACTGCGTCAATAATACTATATATTTCATCAGTACTAACTTTATCTTCAGTTTCTCTATTGGCATTACTAATTGCCACAATTATTTTACTAGTTTCAAATTCTTCCCTTTTACCATCTTTCTTAATTACATATTTAACCATATAATTACCTCTATTTTCTTAATTAATTGTAGTTTAGTATTAATTAAAAGTCAACGAACAAACTAAAAAAAAGACATTATCTACGTCTTTTTCTTCTTCTTTTTCTTCTTAAATTTCTTAATCTTAAATGAATAAACATACTAACAAGAATAATTATTAATCCTATTTTATATGGAGTTTTTAATTTGAACTTTACTGTAATTGGTGATAAAACATCTTCTTCATATAATACTTTATCTTTATTTTTAACAATATATTTACCTATTTTATCTCCCTTTTTAACTCCTCTTTTAAGTACATCTTCTCCTTCATAAATATACTCTAATTCGTTTTGAAATACATTATTATTAATATACATAGAAACATTTTTAGATGTTTTTAAAGTAACTTCATCATCATACATAGTTTTTATCTTTTTAATAACTTTATTCTTTTTAATAATTGTTTGAAAAGAATAGTTCTCCATAAAATAATCATATAAAGTTTTTTGATCTAAAAAGTTTTGATTCTTCATAGATTCAGGTGCTCTTCCTGTTACTAATAAATAATCTACATCATCATATGAAGCATATGACATTAAACATAAACCTGCTAAATCAGTATATCCTGTTTTTCCACCATTAAAGTAATCCATTCCTAATGTCTTAGCTTTATGAACAGGACCAGTAACTGTTATTTCACCATTAGTTGTAGTATATTCTTCAGTAGATATAATCTTTTTAAATCTACTATTATTAAGTGCATATTTAAGTAAAATAGCCATATCATATACTGTGGAAAACTGATCATCATCATCTAAACCTGTTGAATTAGTAAAATGTGTATTCCTTAAACCTAATTCTTCTGCTTTTTTATTCATTAATTTAACAAATTCTGCTTCACTACCAGACACTTTTACTGCAAGTCCATAAGCACCATCTGCACCAGATCTTAATAAAGTTGCATATAATAAATCATTATATGTTACTCTATCTCCTCCACTAAATCCAGCGACTGCAAGTTCACTATCTAAACCATCAAATATATTGTAATCTAACACAAAACTTTCATCTAAATTATCTATATTTTCTATAGCTACTAAAGCAGTCATTACTTTTTGCATACTAGCAACTTTTATAACTTCATCTTTATTTTTTTCATATATTATCTCATTATTATTTAAATTAATCATTACTGCATTTTCACTATTAATATTAATAGATTCTGCTTTAATACTTAATGGAAATAATAACACAAATATAAATAGTATACTTAAATATTTTTTCATGTGCCCTCCATATTCTCTAATATATTCTAGCACAAATAATTTCATTAAAAAAGAAGAAACAAAAAGTTTCTTCTTAATTATTTAAAATATAACTTTTAATAATTTCTGCAGTCTTATCTGTGCCTTGTTTATCAACATTAATTATTAAATCATAATTTTTAAAGTCTTTCCAATTTCTATTTGTATAGAACTTATAATGTTTTTCTCTATCTTTATTTATTTTATTAATTTCTTTTAAAGCATTCTTTTCATTTAATCCATAATATTTAATGGCTCTTTTTACTTTATTATTATCATCTGAATATAAGAATACTTTAACAGTATCTTTATTATCTTTTAATATATAATCTGCGCATCTTCCTACAATAACACAAGATTCTTTTTTCGCAATATTTTTAATTACTTTACTTTCAGCGATAAATATTCTATCATCATTTTCTGTTTGTCTTTTATTTTCATCTATTTCATTAATATATTTATCTGATAACCCAGATTCTTTAGACGCTAAATAAATAAGTTCTTTATCATAAAAATTAACACCTAATAAATCTGCGAGTATCTTACCAACATATCTACCACCAGAAGCATATTCTCTTGAAATTGTAACAACAATATGTTTACCATTATAAGTAGAATTATTATTATAAATATGTTCTTCATTGTTATAATCTTTTTTTCCTAATAATTTATATTCTGAACCAATAATGAATAACGCAACTACAAAACATAAACTATCTGAAATAAAACCTGCATATAAAATACCATAGATTCCTTTTTTAAATACTAAAGATAATAATAATGCAATTGGTATAAATAGAATAATTTGTCTAATAAATGATAATGCAGTTGCTTTTTTTACTTTACCTAATGACTGAATAGTAATACTTCCAGTCATTTCAACAGCATTTAAGCATATTACCATAAAGAAAGTTTTACACATTAAAACTGCAAATTCCATAAACAAATCATAACTTGGATCATCTTTAGTAATAAATATTCCTGCTAATTCTTTTGGAAAAATAAAGAATACTAAATTAAACATAATACCAAATATAACATTAATCATTAAAACTTTCTTAATAGTTTCTCTAACTCTTTCTTTATTACCTGCACCATAATTAAATCCAATAATAGGTTGTGCTCCTATAGATACACCAAGAACTATAGAAATATATATACTATTTATTTTAGATATAACTCCATATACTGATAATGGAATATCAGGTCCAAATTTAGATAACGCACCAAGTTTAGTCATAACGTTATTCATAAATACAAATAATACAAGTACAGTTCCTTGAGTAATAAATGAAGATAAACCAAGTCCTAAAACTCTAAATACATCTTTATCTAATTTTAAGCTTTCTTTTGTAACTTTTATAGACTTAAATTTATTTAAATATAATATCGCAATTATAAATGAAATAAATTGTCCTATTATAGTTGCAATAGCACCGCCTTTTACTCCTAAATTAAATTTAAAAATAAATATTGGGTCAAGAATTATATTGATAATCGCTCCTACTACAAGCATTATCATTGAATACTTAGGATTTCCATCTGCTCTAATAATATTAGATAAAGATGAATAAATAATCATAAATGGAGTACCAATACATATTATTCTTCCATAATCAAGTGCATAATTATATACATTTTTAGTGCATCCAAACATTAAAATTAACTTTGGTAAAAATACATAAGAAATAATTCCTAAAAATAATGAAACAAATACAGTTACTACAAGGGCTTGCCCTATACCTTTAGATGCTTCTTTTTTATTATCTTCACCAAGTTTAAGAGATAGATTAGCAGCTGCTCCATTTCCAATTAAACCTGCAAAAGCATTAAAAATAATTACTAATGGAAATATAACATTGGTAGCAGCATTACCTAAAGTACCAACACCTTTTCCTATAAATATTTGGTCTACTATATTATAAATAGAATTAATTAACATACTAATAACACAAGGTATTGAGAATGTTAATAATAATTTATTTATTTTAGTTTTTCCCAAATCAATTTTATTCATAAAAACATCTCCTTTTTTACAGCATTAAAGATAATATCACAAAATAAATTTTTTCGTAAGCAAAAATTTAAAAAAAATAAAAAAACTAGCAATGCTAGTGATTCTATTTTAAAATAATAATTTTTTTCTCTTTTTACTATTTTCTGCTTCATCTTTAAAATATTTATCAAGTTTCTTAATTAATTCTTCCCTTAATTCTTCATTTTCTAATTTAATTAATTCAAAGCAAACCTTTTCTTCTAAAATAAAAGAATTAATATCTTTATTAATCAAATCTAAATATTTTTCTTTTAATTCTATATCCTCATCATTATATAATTCAGGATATAGATTAATTGCATCTATTAATTTTCTTTTATATTGTTCTTTTGAAATAAAAGCATAATCTAAATACATTTTATCAAAAAGCTTAGATTTATCAAAGAAAATTGCACAGGCTCCAACAGATAGATCTTTTTCTTTTAAATTATGTATTTCATTTCTAATATATGCTCTTCCTAATATCTTATAAGCAACTTCTGTTGGTTTTAAACAATAATACTCTGTTTCATCATCTAGTGGTTTCTTTAATAGTGTAGCATTCCTTGCATCTGTATAAACATTCTCTAAATAACTTATTCTATTTTGAACTTCTTCAATTGTTTGATGTTTCATTTGTTTTTCCCCTTTGTATAGATTGTTATACTAACAAAAAAATATATTTTTGTCAATTTTTCCTATATCAATCATTTTTTTTATTTATTAGTTCTAATATTTTCGCCTTTTTTTCTTCATTTAGATTTAAAGGAATAAAACTTGTATTTAAAAAATTATTAACATCTACTCTTACTAATTCATCATTCATAAACAAGAATATATTATTCATATAATAAAAATCTTCTTCTATAGTATCAAAAGTAACAATACTAAATTCTGGTTTATTATGATTTTTTGAAAGCATTCCACCAAGATATACTACTTTATTACCTGAATTTGGTTGCAAATACTTTTGGTGAAAACCATAACTATATAAATCATTTTGCGACATTACTAATGGGTGAATTACAACTGGTTCACCATTTTCATACATTGTATCAGGATGAGTATGAAAATGCATTACTGTATTACAAGGTTTATCAGTAAATTCTTTTTCAGTTTTTTGATCTAATTCCTTAAGGTTTTGTGGAGTAACTTCTACCGCACCATTTTCATAAACACCATCTGCCAATTCAAAGTCACTTCCAAAATCATCAAAATATACAATACCATCATATATATTTCCAAAAAAGTATACACCATATTCTCTAGAATCTGTACTAATCACATTTTTCACCAAACTTAATAATTTCTTTGATGCTTTTTCACTAAAAACTATTTTTGTATTTATTTTTTGAAAATCAGTTCTTTGATTAATGCTAGTTCCTTTAAGCAAATTATTATCTACTATACTAGTATCTAACCTAGCTAGTATTTGGGCCATTTCAAATTTTCCTTGTTTCGTCATAAATACACCCCTTTTTTTAATAGTGATTATACTACCATATTATCAAAAAAAAGGCAAATCTTTCACAATAAAAAAGAACCTTATACCATAATATATGGCAGGGTTCGCCTCGTTTACATTTGGTGGAGCTGAGGGGAGTTGAACCCCTGTCCAAAAATACGTAATAAGTAACATCTACAAGTTTAGTTAATTAATTAAATTTCCTAAATACTAAAGTAATTAACAACCTAAATACTTAGTAAGTCTATAATATTCATTATTACTTATAGACATCAGTAATAATATATTCTACTAAAATCGAACCCTCTATAAATTACGTAGAAAATAATAAATAGAAAGTGTATTTACCTTAAATAATTAGGCTAAAGCAGCACTAGTACTTCTGAATAGTGATGCAAATACGTTTTTAACTTTGTTAGCATTTATTGCTTTTTGTTCGTAACGTGTTCCTCCGACTTGCAGTTAAATACCTTATATTCCTGTCGAAGCCAAATACAGCCCCATGTATAAAATTATATGCAAAAGACAACAAATGTCAAATCATTAATAATTCTTAATAATTTTACTTGTTTTTTTTAATAATCATATTATAAACTATGATTAAGAAAGGAGATTTTATGAAAAAGAAATTAGTTATTACCTTAGTAATAATAATTTGCATTATATTATTATTAGGAGGAGGTTATGTATTATATAAACACTATAATCCTAAAGATAATAACACTAATAATGAAGAAACAACTAATGATAAAATAGAATTAACAAAAAGTTATAGTATTAAAAAAGGTGGTGAATATACTTTTACCGGATCGATTAAAGATGGAAATATTACTATAGACACAGACGAAGAAGTTAGTATAACTCTTGATGGTGTATCAATTGAAAATACAAGTGGACCAGCGATAAATATAATAAGTTCTAAAAAAACTACAATTAATCTAGTAGGAGAAAACAAATTAAAATCTAATACAACTGAAGATTTAGATGCATCTATCTATTCAATCTCTAAATTAGAAATAAATGGTAATGGAACTTTATATATTGAATCTAATTATGGTGGAATATTATCAAAAGAAGACATTATAATTAAAAATGGTACATTCAATATTAATAGTGATGATACTTCTATTAAATCTAAAAAGAACATTACTGTGGAAAACGGTACATATAATTTAACAACTAAAGGTGATGGAATTCACGCAGATGGAATGCTTGTTATTAATAATGGTACTTATGAAATAGATGCTGAAGAAGGTTTAGAAGCGACATATATTAAGATTAATGATGGTACTATTAATATTAATGCAAGTGATGATGGAATTAATGCATCTCATAAATCTGATGATTATGAAATATTACTTGAAATAAATGGTGGTACTATAACTGTATCTGTTGCTGAAGGAGATACTGATTGTATAGATTCTAATGGTAATATAATTGTAAATGGTGGTACTATTAATTTAAAAGGTAATTCAACATGGGATTATGATGGTGAAGCTACTTATAATGGTGGTACTATTATAGAAAATGGTGTTGAAACAAATAGTATTAAAAATTCTATGATGATGGGTGGACCAAACGAACCACCAATGAGATAAAAAAGATGGGTTATCCCATCTTTTTAAATTCTATTTAATAAATCAATCATAAATTTAGCAACCATTTTTGAACTTAATAATAAGAAATCATTATATGTTAATTCATTATTTCCATTTACAGAATCTGATATTGATCTTATTACTAAAAATGGTATATGTGATAAATAACATACTTGTGCAATTGAAGCACCTTCCATTTCACAACATAATGCATTAAATTTAGTATTAATCTTATTACTCATTTTACTATCATTAACAAATATATCACCTGATGCAATTGTCCCTACATAAACATTTGAATCTGTTTTAATATCTTTTGCTAAATTAATTAAATATTCATCTGAATTTAAATATACTCCTACATTTGGAATATAACCTTTCTCATGATCAAATGGAGTAATATCAAAATCATGTTGTACTAATTTTTTACCTATTACTATATCACATACAGATACTTTTTCATCTATTCCACCTGCAACACCTATATTAAATATATAATCTACTTTCATATTATCAATTAATATTTGTGTTGTTCTAGCAGAATTTACTTTACCAATTCCTGATTCTACTAAAACTATTTGTTTATTATTTAATTCACATTCATAAAATGTTAAATCAAATATTTTATATTCTTTAACAAGAGTTAGTACTTTTAATAAAGCATCTAGCTCTTCTTTCATTGCAAATATAATACCTATTTTCATACTAATACCTATTCTTTAACATCTTATCTGTTTCTCTTTTGATGTCTCTTTCTTTAATAGATTCTTTTTTATCATAAGTATGTTTACCTTTAGCAACACCAATTTCTATTTTTGCAATTCCATCTTTAAAATATAATTTTAATGGAACAATAGCAAATCCTTTAATAGAAATCTTATCTTTTAATTTAAGTATTTCATTCTTATGTAATAATAACTTTCTAATTCTAGTTTCTTCAGTATTAAATATACTTCCTTTATCATAATTAGATATATGCATATTTAATATAAATGCTTCATTATTCTTTATTAAAATATAACTATCTTTTAAATTACATGAACCATTTCTAATTGATTTAATTTCTGTTCCTGTTAAAACAATACCTGCTTCTAAAGTATCATAAATTAAGTAATCGAACTTTGCTTTTTTGTTTAGTATTTCCATATTTTTCACCCTCTATAATTTCAAAATCTATAGTACTATTTTCTTTAGATGCAGCAGTACATTTTACTTTTATTTTTTGACCTAGTTTAAATGTTTTACCAGTTCTTCTACCTACTACCATATTTAATTCTTCATTAACATCATAGTAATCACCTTTTATAGTCTCATATCTTACTAAACCTTCAATCATATTCGGTAAACATATAAACATACCAAAATTCATAATTGAATCAATAGTTCCTTCAAATTCTTCTCCTATATGATCTTCCATATATTCAGCCATCTTCATATCTTCAACGTCTCTTTCACAGTTTATAGAATCTCTTTCTTTTTCTGAAGAATGCATAGCAATTTCACCTAAAATATTTTTATTATAATCTATAAGTTTATTTAATTCTTCTGGATCTGGTTTATTAAAGATATATTGTCTTAATAAATTATGTATTTTAGTATCTGGGAATCTTCTTATTGGAGAAGTGAAATGTGTATAACATTTAGACGCAAGTCCATAGTGACCCAAATTTTCATCTCTATATTCTGCTTTTTTCATACATCTTAATAACATATTTGATAATATATCAAACTCATTAGTATTTCTTAATTGATCTAATATCTTCTTTAAAGCTCTTGGATTAGAGAAATCTCTTTTACCATTTATTTTTATTCCAAGCATAGATATTTGATTTAAGAATTCTTTAATCTTATCATCATCTGGTATTTCATGAACTCTATATAAAGATGGATAATTTAAATAATATAATAAAGACGCAACAGTTTCATTTGCAACTATCATAAAGTCTTCAATAATATTTTCACTCTTGCCTTGTTCTCTTAAAACAACATCAATTGCTTTTCCATTATCATCTACTATAATTTTAGCTTCTTTTGAATCAAAATCTAGATATCCTCTTTTTAGTTTATTATTTCTAAGAATATTAGATAACTCTTCCATCTGTTTAAGCTCTTTAACATAGTTTTCATAGCCTTCTGGCACTTCTTCATTATTTAAAATCTTATTAACTTTTTTATAAGTCATTTGTATTCTTGATTTAATAACACTTTCAAATATATCAAAATCAACAACATTACCATCTTTATCTATTTCCATAACACATGATATTGCAAGTCTATCTTCATTTGGATTAAGTGAACAAATACCATTACTTAATTTATGTGGAAGCATAGGAACAACTCTATCTGCTAAATAAACTGAAGTACCTCTTTCTTTAGCTTCTTTATATACTTCCATTCCTTCTTTAACATAATATGATACATCAGCGATATGAACACCTAATACGTAATTATCACCTTTTTTTTCAATCATAACAGCATCATCTATATCTTTTGTATCATCACCATCTATAGTAAATATAACTTTATCTCTAAGATCTCTTCTACCCTTTAAATCTTTTTCTAAAACTTCTGATGGCATATCATTAACTTCTTTAATTACTTCATCACTAAAAACATCGTTAATTCCATAATTATACATTATTGATAATATATCTACTCCTGGATCATTCTTATGACCAATTATTTTATTTACTTTACCTAAATATGTATGATTACCTAAATCCTTTACAATAGATAATTGAAGTTTATGTCCATCAACTAAATTCTTTAAATCAGATTTATCTATTATAATATTCATCTTTAATTTTTCATCATCTAATATGAACTTAGGTTTTCCTTTAACAATTTTATATTCTCCTACTACTAGATTGTTTTCTTGTTTTAATACTTTAACAATTCTAGCTTCAGTTCTTTTTCCAGTACCTTTAATTGGTTCAATAACTACTATATCATTATTTAAAGCACCATTCATATTCTTTTCATCTATATAATAATCTTCACTTATTCCTTCAACAGTAACAAATCCATATCCTCTTTTATTAACATGTATTTTACCCTTTAATAAATGACTATTATTAAATAGCATAAATTTACCTTTTCTTGTTCTATAAATAAGCATTTCATCTTCTAATTCTTTAATTACTTCCATTAATGAAGTTACTTCCTCAACTGTTTTTAAATTAAGTTCATTCGCAACTTCCATCGAATCTAATGCCTTATCATATTTTTTTAATAATTCTAAAACTGCATCTCTCATATAAGCCTCCGTATGATTTAATTTTATCATTTAAAACAAAAAAAATCTACAAATAGTAGATTTTTATAATAGTGACATAACAAAACAAATTACAAAGAATAATATTCCTAAAGTTAAAGTAAAACGACTAATAAATAATTCAAAGCCTCTTTCTTTTCTTTCTGCGAATAATTCTTGGTTCGCACCTAATAATATATTTGATGTTGATTCTGATTTATCACTTTGTAATAATACTACTAAAATCAATAAAACTGAAATAACCATTAATACTACGTCCATAAACTTTTCCTCCAGTCAATAATAGTATTTTACCACATTTTATTTAAATTGAAAATACCAAACTATTAAATAAATAAAGGACATAAGTAAAGAAATAAGAACATAAAACCTATTATTTTTATTCTTTTTAGTAATTGATATTAGAAGTAGGTTTGTTATTATAAATCCTCCTACTAAATATAGATAAGAATAAATATCATTATAATTATATATATGATCATTTTTAACAAAGAAATCTGATATAGATAATATAAAAAAATTAAATATATTACTTCCTAGCATATTAGAAATTGCCATATCTATATTATCTATTTTAATTAAAGTATATGTTGATACTACTTCTGGAAGAGACGTTGTTATTCCAAGTAATATTGCTCCTATGGTAGAAGATGATATATTAGGATAAATATGTGATATTTTATCAGCTTCTCCAGTTAATAATATACTTAGAATTATTAATATTATGGCCGTTAAAAAGAATTTTAAACCAGGATTATTTATTCTTTTTGAATTAGAGGATTCTTCTTCTTTACCTATTTTTATAACTCTAAAAATATATACTAAATAAAGAATAATCATTAAAAAAGTAGTTAAATCAAATGATTTTATTTTACTACTTATATATATACATAAATATTCAAGAATTAATATCAAAGACTCAATTTTATATCTTATATCTATATTTTTAAACATCATCTTTTTAAAGAAAAATATATTAAATACCGAAAGTACAAATATATTAAACATATTACTTCCAAGAATATCTCCAAATGATAATCTAGGATTATTTAATAATACAGCAGATATAGATGTTACAAGTTCAGGAAGTGATGTAATTGATGCAATTAATAATCCACCAACAAATTCTTTTCCTAGTTTTGTTTCATTACTTAATGCATCTCCATAATAAGATAACTTTATACTTGAAAACATTACTAAAAATGAAAGCACTAAAAAAAATATTCCATCCATAAATATCACCTTTATTAAAGTATATTTATGATATGGAATATTATTCTTATAATTCTTCTTCTATTCTGATTAATTCATTATATTTACAAATTCTATCAGTTCTAGACATAGAACCAGTTTTAATTTGTCCTAAATTTAAACCTACTGCTAGTGAAGCAATTGTTGTATCTTCTGTTTCACCACTTCTATGAGAAATAACAGTATTATAATTATTTGCTCTAGCAAGTTCAATAGTTTCTAGAGTTTCAGTAATTGTACCAATTTGATTAACTTTTAATAAAATTGCATTACCCGCTTTATTATCTATACCCATTTGAAGACATTTTTTATTAGTAACAAATAAATCATCACCAACAAGTTGAACTCTATCTCCTATTCTTTCAGTAACTAATCTAAATCCTTCCCAATCATTTTCATCAACTGGATCTTCAATAGATATAATTGGATATTTATTTACTAATTCTTCATAGTATTCAATTAATTCTTCAGTAGTTAAACTTCTACCTTCACCAACTAAGTTATATTTACCATTTTCATAGAATTCAGATGCTGCAACATCTATTCCCATGCATACATCTTTTCCTGGTTCATAACCAGCTCTTTTAATAGCTTCCATAATTAATTCAAAACCTTCAGCATTTGAATTTAAATCTGGTGCAAAACCACCTTCATCACCAACTGAAGTAACTAATCCTTTTTCTTTTAAAACACTCTTTAAGTTATGGAATACTTCAGCACCAACTCTAACTCTTTCTTTAATAGTATCTCTAATTGGTATAATCATATATTCTTGGAAATCTAATTTATTATCAGCATGTGCTCCACCATTAATAATATTCATCATTGGTCTTGGTTCACTCATATTTCCATCACCAAATGTATCGCAAACATATTCATGTAATGTTTTTCCTTCTTCAAGTGCACAAGCTTTTAAATAAGCCATTGAAATACCTAAAATAGCATTTGCTCCATATTTAGATTTAGTTTCAGTTCCATCTAATTCAATCATTTTATAATCTAATTCTTTTTGTTTTCCAGTTTCAAAACCAATTAATGCATCTCTTAAATCAGTATTAACATTATTTACTGCTTTTAAAACACCTTTACCTAAGAATCTTGATTTATCATTATCTCTTAATTCTAATGCTTCTCTTTCTCCAGTTGATGCTCCTGATGGAACTGCAGCTCTTCCAACAATTCCATTATCTAGTATTACATCTACTTCTACAGTAGGATTACCTCTTGAATCTAATATTTCTCTTCCTTTGATATCTTTTATTTTTGCCATAATATTACCTCCAATAATATTATACTATTTTTTTTACATCTAGAATTAAATAATTTATCTTTTTTACATTATTTTTATAGTTATTATGATATAATAAAGGTAATTGGAGTGAGGATATGAGAATAGTAGAAATTCAACCTGATGATTTTAACAAATTTATTGAAAATTTTCCATATAGAAATTTCTATCAAACTAGTGAATATGGTATGTTAATGGACAGACATCAATTTGATGATTACTATTTAGGATTGAAAGATGATAATGATAATATTGTCGCAGCTACACTCATACTAGTTAGTAAAGTTTTTATAGGATATAAATGGGGTTATTGTCCAAGAGGATATTTAATTGATTTTAATAATAAAGAACTTGTAAAAACATTTACTGATTTATTAAAACAATTTTTAGCGAAAAGAAATTTTATGTTTATAAAACTAGATCCACTTATTATTAATAAATCTAGAAATAATAAAGGTGAAGTAACAGAAGATATAAATAATCAAATTATTTTTGATAATTTAATTAGTTTAGGCTATGAACATGGTGGATTTAATTTAAACTTTGAAAATTTAAAACCAAGATGGAATGCAGTCGCAATATTTGATAGTTATGATAATATATTTCAAAAATTTTCTAAAGAAAAAAGAAATAAGATAAGAAAAGCTGATAGATTAGGTATAGAAATAATAAAAGGTTCTCCTGAAGATATCAGAACCTTCTATGATTTTATAGAAAAGAAATATCATAGAAAGCTTAATTATTATCTAGATATGTATGAAATATTTGGAAAAGATGATATGTTTGATTTATATTTTGCAAATTTAAATACTTCTAAATTCGTAGAAAAAAGTAAAATTTTATACGAACAAGAAGAAATTAAAAATAATGAGATAAATGAAGAATTAGAATATAACATAAATAGTAATAATACAACTAATATAATTAAAAGAAAAATGCATTCTGATATGATGCTTAATAATTATAAACAAAATATGATTAACGCAACTAATTTATTTAAGGAATATCCTACAGGTAAATTAATTGGTTCATGCGCAGTTATTAAATATAATAAAGAAATATTTTTCTTAATTTATGGTTATGATCCTAATTATAAATCATATTGTCCAATGCATTATATGATTTATCAATTAATGGAAAAGTATCATAGAGAAGGATATAATAAATTTAATTTAAATGGTATATCTGGTGATTTTAATAAGTTTAATAGCTTATATGGATTAACAAAATTCAAATTAGGTTTTGGTACACATATAGAAGAATATATTGGAGAATTTACTCTAGTTATTAATAAACATAAAACTAATGTTTATAATAAATTAAATCCTATATTTGAATGGTTAAATACACCTGTATTATAAAAGTGAAGCAATTCACTTTTTTTATTACGATAATTTGTCAAATTAAGTGCAACATTCGATTAAATACTCATTAAATAATTCTTGTGGCGTTTTATAATTAATACATTTTCTTGGTCTATTATTTAGAAGTTTAAGCACCTCTTGAACTTCTTTTTCATTTGTTTTAGATAAATCCATATGTTTTGGATAAAACTCTCTTAATAGTCCATTTGAATTTTCATTTGTTCCTTTTTGCCATGCACAATACGGATCAGCAAAATACATATTAGTTTGTAATTCTTCTTCAATTCTTTTCCATCCAGCAAATTCTTTTCCACGATCACATGTTATTGTTTTAACCGCTTCTTTTGGAAAATCTTTTAATAATTCTATTATTGCATTAGTAACTGTTTCTTCTTTTCTATCTGGAATCCATTTAACTAAATATAATCTTGTTTTTCTTTCAGCTAATGATACAAAACAATATTTACTTTTTAAAGTATAATTATCTAATTTGCCTGAAACCACAGTATCAGCTTCCCAATGACCAAATGTATTTCTTTTATATACTTCTTTAGGTCTTTTCTTGATTGTTTTTCCTAAATTAAATCTTCCTCTTGTTTCTGCCGGTCTTTTAAAGTTTCCTTTTCTTCTTAGATGTTCAATACTTGTTTTAGGAACATAGCCAAGATGAATCCATCTATAAATGGTGGATAATGAAGGAAAATTATTAGGTTTATTTTCATCATTTCTATTTATTATTTGATCTGGAGACCAATGTAATTCTATTTTATTTTTTATATATTCTAATGATGTATCAGTCGCTTTTATAGGCCTATGACAATTAATTCTTCTTTCTAAATATTTATTATTAGCAACAGTTGGTGAATATCGTGTTACTGAATAATTGATTGACGTTTTATAAGAATTTCTTTTTAATTCTCTAGAAATTGTAGAAACATTTCTATTTAAAATTCTGGCCATTTCTCTTAAACTCATTTTCATTTCTTTAAATTTACTTATACAAGCACGTTCTTCTATGGTAAGATGTATATAGTTCATATTTATTACTCCTTAATGTTTGATTAGACACCAACATTATATCATGAGTATAAATATGGACTTTTTTTATTTGAAATTATCATGTGTTGCACTTGTTATTATAAATTATCGTAGTAAAAAATCTAAATAATATTCTAACTTCATATTATTTTTAATTTGTTCATTTCTAAATTGGTCAGTTGTAACTGACCAATTCAAATTCCAATATTATTTTATCATAAAAATTATCGTTCAAAGCCATCATCTTTACT
>JAFOMI010000007.1 GCA_017418945.1 Bacilli bacterium | reverse complement strand
TTTGTTGAAGAAATATTAAAACAAAAGAAACAAGGAGCAGGTTGGACTTGGGCATCTTCATCTTATCCTTATTTAATAATGAATGATAAAGCAATATTTATTTCTTAATTTATTATTTTTAAAAATAATAAAAAAATTAATTAATTTATTTATTTCTTATCTTTAAGAAGTTTAACATTATTAGGCCATATAATTTTATTTTCCTCTTGCTCTTCTTCTTCTTCAACTTCAATATCACTATCATTTTCATTTTCATTTTCTTTATTTGACGATTTCGATTTATCGAAATCTCTTGATGCACTTTGTGCATCATCATTCTCTTTATTAGTAATATTAGCATTATTCATTAATTGAGTTAATCCTGAATAATCAGCATTAGCATAATCAGGAACCCACGATTGATTAGTATTACATTGATTATTATTATTGTTATGATTATTATTAACAATAATTTTATTAGGTTTAACTTTAGGAATTACTTTAGGATTAACTCTAGGAGTATTAGGATTAGGATTATTAATATTAAATTCATTTAATAATATATCTCCTTGAAATAATATTATTAATTCCTATCAATTAATTAATATAATTTAATCATACCTGTAATACTTTTGCATATTTAACAATTTTTTGAACCTTGTTGAGGTTAGAACTTGAATACTTAGTTGCAACTGGTTTATTTCTTACCATTCTAAAACAATTATTGGTTATTAATTATTCTCTTATTTTATTATTAATAATAAAATAAAATTAAATACTTCATTATAATCTTTTATTATTATCACTTATTAAATATTTTTATAATTTATTTTTTAATGTTTCATATAAATCTACCCAATCAATCTTTAAATAATCTTCTAGTGGTTTATCTGGTTCTCTTTCTCTCATTTTTAAAAAGTTATCAAAATAATTTAAATGTCCTAATGGTGTAAATAAATAAAGAATTGATTTTAATCTTTCTACTTTAATATCTAATATCATTTTTTTATCATCTTCATTAGATGGTGATAATTCTCTTTTTTCTAAAGTATCAATAATAACATTTTTATTATTATCAGGGATAATATAACGATTAAAATAAATAGTTCCATTCATTTTATTACCATTACCTTTAATATTAATATCTTTATTGATATCTTTATTAATATAATTAGAATTAAAACCAGCATATATTAAATTAGTTCTATCATAATTGTCATACCAAATATTAAGCTGACAGGAAGGAGTAATATTATCAATATTAGCATAATATTTATAAACTCTTTTATTTTTTTTAAAATCTATTGTATTTGAAATATGATAATAATAATTATCTTGTTCTTTGGGATTTGATGTATCAAAAAATAAAATTGGGTAATCTTCTTCATCCATTAATTTTACAAATTCTTTAATATCATTAACTACTTTAATATTATTTTCAAATACTTCTTTACAAATATTTAATAGATATTCAAAACATATATCTTTATTATAATTAACATCTTTATTTTTATAAACTAATATATTTTTAAATGGTAGTATATCTTTATTTGTTTCACAAAAATGTTTTTTATCTCCTTGTGGTATTTTTTCTATTTTTTCTTTAATATTTTCAAAATTCATTTTATATTATATTTTATATTAATAAAAAAAATTTATAAGAATTTTATTAATATTAATTTAATAAAAAATATAATAATTAGTATTACATTTAATAAATTAATAAAAATATATTAATTAGATACATAATTAGAATAAAAAATAATAAAAAAAATAACAAAAAACGAATAAATAGATATACATTTATATTATAATAATACAAAATCTATTAATTAGGTGTCGATTTAATGAAATAATTATATTATAATTTAAATTATAATATAATTATATCTTAAAAAGTGCATATACTTATTAGTTTTTTATAATATTTCTATTAAAAATACATCTACTTATTATATTTTTTATTATTATAATATAAATGTATATCTAATTAATATTAAATGATTAAATTTTATTTACTAAATAAGATAATTAGTAAAATGCATATCATTCATATCCTTTTTTTCCTCATTTAATAATTCACTTAATAAAGTCCAATTATCAGTAGAACCATCAGCTAATTTAAATCTTTTCCATTTAGCTTTCTTTTTAAAGAATTTTAAATTGTATTCTAGTAAATCAATTATTTTTTTTGTTGAAATAACAAAATCTACCATACTTATATTATGACTTACTGGATCTTTTAAATGTTTTATATCTATTTCATGCAATAAAACTTCAAGATTATAACAAATATCATCTACTAATTCCCTTTCACTTTTTAAATTATCAACTAAGAATTCAATAACATTAGCTCTTGCTTGTAGTTCTGCTTCTAAATTATCGTTTTCTAGTTTCCTTTTCTTATTTGGTGTATCAGTTGTATTCTTTTTGGGTGTTTTTGTAGAAACTGTATCACTCATATTAATAAAATATTATAAAAATATTTTATAAAAAAATTTTTAATATTATAAATTTTTTTTAATTATAAATTTTTTTTAAAAATTAATATAATTTTTTTTCTATTATAATATTATAAAGTATAGAAATATTTTAAAAAAACCTTTTATTTTATAATAAGAGATACACGATGCCAAGAAGAAACCCCAGACTTATTGAAAGCGATACAGAAGAAGATATTAATATTTCTTCTAATTCAGAAAGTGAATATACTGATACTGATAATTCAGAAAATGAAAGTGAATATAGTGATACAGAAGATAATATTGAAAAAGTTATTGATAATGATATATCAGATGAAGAATTTAATAAAGAAGAAAATGATAGTGATATTAATTTATTATCAAATAAATTATTAAATAGTTCTATTAATGAAAATTCATTAACAAATAAACCATTTGATGAATGTTATGAAGAATTAAATAAATTCTTTAAAGAAAATGTTTATAATTATAGTCCAGAGAAGAAAGATAAAAAAACAAAAAAAATAATACAAAAAGCATATTATGTTAAGAATGATAAAATATATTATGATATTAGTTTTAAAATGAATGAAGATAGGAGCTTTTCAAAATATAAAGATGGTGTAAAAGATACATATGAAGTATATTTAAGATGCCAATATATTTTAAGAAAAGACTATTCCTTTTTATTCATAAACTTATCAGAATATGAAACATTCTTAATATTGTTAAATAATGTTATAAATAATCCAAATATTAAAAAATCAATTAATTATAATAAATATAAATTGGATATTATTGAAACATATACTTTAATAGTTCCTTTGTTAATTGATATTGATTATCATTATATCGATAAATATGAAGGTAGAAGATTATACGAAGAAATTATTGATATAATACTTAAAGAAATAGAATTATTAATAAGATATCATTATAATTTAGATATTTATGATAATAAATTAAATATTTATGTTTATTCAAAAGATAGTATTAGTGATAATCCAAAAAATAACGATAAAAAAGATGGTTTTCATATTGGTATTTATATTCCTATAATATTGACTGATTATATGAGTATTCATAATGAATTAGTCGAAAGATTAAGTAAATATGATATTATTAATGAATGGTTTAAAAAATATGATATTAAAACACCATTAGATGATTTTATTGATAAACATTTAAAAGATAGACCATATATGATGACAGGATGCACTAAATATTTAATAGAAAATAATTATAAACCTTCACCAGTTTATAATTTAGATATAAAAAAATGTAGATGTGATAATATTGAAAATTTTAAAAATTATTCAGTAATTAAATCAAGTGTTGCACAATTTTATTTAAAGAATACAGAGCCATTAAAATTAATTAAACCATTTAATAATATTAAACAAGATAAAGAAAAAAATAAAAAAAATAATACATCAAATAGGAAATCATCAATTGATTTAGATACCCCAACTGATAGAGATGATGATTATTTTAAAATAAATAATGATTATACAATTGAAGAAATAGAATATTTAACAACTCTTATTAAAAGTGAAACAATAGGAAGTGGTAAATATGAAAATTGGAGAAATTTAAGTTGGGCTATATGGTCTTATACAGAAACATATAATACAGAAGAAATAAAATTTAGATTAAGAACAATAATACATAATTTAATGAAAAGAGGAGAAGGTTATAATTATAATGACCAAGAAAAAATATTAAATGAATATAATACTAATAAAGAAAAACATACATTAGGAACTTTATTACATTTTGCAAAAAAAGATAATGAAGTAGAATATAATAAATTTCAAAATGAAAGAAAAAGAAAAAGAGAAGATATAAATAAAGAATATAGAACTGATACAAATATTACAAGAGAAGAAGAATATAATATTGATTTTGAAAAAGTTAATTTTTCAAATAAAATAATGTCTGATTTATTCCTTTATAAAAATGTAATAGAAGCAATAAAATATTTTTATAAATTTCATATTTATGATGGTTCGAATATTTATAGATTACAATTTACAACAGAAAATAAAACAACTATAATAAATTTTTCAAATGAAATAAAAAAACAATCTTATAAGGAAGATATGAATAATATTAAAGAATTAGATGAAAAAGAAATAGATTTAATAAATAATACTGATGAATATGGAATGCAATTTATTAAAGATGTTATAACAAATAAAAAAATTAAAACTGATAAAGGAACAATATTTAAAAAATCAATTAAATTATACGATGCTTTAAGTAAAACATTACAATTTAATATTAGTATTAAAAGTGATGATTTATTAAAAGATAATTTATTATATGGTATTAATTATTATAATAAATATGATATTATTGTTAAAAGAGTTCAATATTTTAATACTTCTAAAATTGCTAAATATTTTTATTTTGATGATATTTTATCAAGTAATTTAAATATTGATTATAATGATGATTTAATTAAACCTTTTATTAAATATATTGATGATGTTATTTGCACTATTAAAAAAGATGAAGAAGAAAAGAATGAAGAATATTATAATGTTATTGAACAAAAAAAATATTATGTTTATAATTATTTAAAAAGTATCTTTAACAGAAAGAAAAATAATACCTGTTTGTTGTTAGTTGCTAAAAAAGCTGGAACTGGTAAAACTAGTTTTAGTAAATTAATTAATGCTGTAATTTCTAATAATCTTGGTTGTGCTATTCCTGGTGAAGACTTTTTAAATGATACTTATAATGGTGCTGATATTGATGATAAATTATTTATTTCATTAGAAGAAGTTGAAGTTGCTGATACACCTCAACAAAGAATTAATATTAGTAATAAAATTAAAAATCTTATCACTAATGATACTGTTAGAATTAGAAAAATTAGACAAGACCCTAAAAATAAAGAAAATTTTGTTAGTTATTGTATTACTTCTAATTCTTATTGTCCTGTTATTATGGATAATGAAGCTATGAATAGAAGATTTGCTGTTTTTGATATTAATAATAAACAATCTGATAAATTTTATAATGATTTTTATAATCATTTAGATAATAAAGAAGCTTTAACTCATTTCTATAATTTTATTAAGAATAATGAATTTCATTGTCATTGTAATTCTCCTAATTGTCCTGAACATTCTGATAAACCATTTGAACAAAGAGATGGTATTATGACACCTGAAAAGAAAAAATTAATTTATTCTTGTGCTATTTCTGATGAAAAATTCTTAACTGATTTTTATTATTTATGGAAATATGCTATTGCTAAAAATAAAGATTTTAAACATTTAGATAAAGATGATAATACTAAAATTAATATTACATTTACTCAACTTTATATTGAATATAAAAATTATTGTAAATTCTTAGAAATTAAACCACATTCTAAAGATTTCTTTAGTCGTTATTGTGATGATGGTTTATTAACTCATTTTAGAGGTAGTAGTAGAACTGAAAGAATTTATAAAACTATTGATGAATTAAGAGATTGGTTATTTAATAAAAAATATATTGGTGATTTTGATGATTATAATTTTGATGATGAAGATGAAGTTTTTGAATATGGTGAATATATTTTTGGTGATAAAGTGATTGTTTTTCATTAATTTCTTTTAAATAGATTTCATTTTTTATTTTTATTATTTTTAAAAATAATAAAATTTGTTTAATAGGTTTCATTATGTAAATTTTAATGTAAATTTTATTTTTATAAAATGTATATCTACTTATTAGTTTTTAATTATTGATGTAAATCTAATTTTTTAAAATTGACTAAAAAAGTGTATCTACTTATTATGAGTGTAAAAATGCTGATTTTTTTTACTTATAAATAATTTTTAAAAAAATTATTTCAAAAAAATTTCAAAATATTTTTTTAATTTGTCAAAATTTCTGCATTTTTACACTCATATAATAAGCACATACACTTTTTTATAATTTCATTTTTGCAACATTCTCAAAATTTTTACATCATTTAATAAAATTTTTACACTCATTATAATAAATTTTTACATCAATATTAATTAGATATACTTTTATTTTAATATTAAATAAAAATTAATTAATTAGATTACATTTTTAATATAAAATAATAAAAATCTAATATTAATTTATAATAATAAATGAATTCAAATATAAAAGAATTATTAATAACATTTAAATTAATAAAATTCTATTTAAAGAAACAAATTAAA
>JAFOMI010000038.1 GCA_017418945.1 Bacilli bacterium | reverse complement strand
TTTCATTAGTATTAATTCCTGCCTTTAAATCATTTATATTATCATCAGTTATTTTATTTACTTCAGGTATATCTGGGTTTTCATTTAATGCTACTTTATTTTGAAATGTTATCATAATTTACCTCCTTAGTCTACATAAACACTTTGACTTATTTTATAATACTTACCGATTTCAAATTCAGGACGGATAGTATTATAAATAGTATTTTCATCATTAGATATAAAATCTATACTTGTTATATTTTTGTTAACATATATCATAAATTCCGTAAATGCCTCATTCCCATATTCAAAGGTTATATCCTGTATTTTTGTTGTTTCATCATCATAATTTATTCTTATTTTGGTTGCTTTTGCATTGTTATAATCTTTTACACTAGAAACACTTGAATTAATTCTATTAGAACCCACTTGATTAAATATTTGATTATTAGGATCATTATTATTTATCATTCTTAAAGTTGTATAAAAGTTTATATTCAAATTTTCATAAATATTTTTTGTAATATTTTCTTGATTATTCATTAATACATAGTTTGTTTCGCCGACTAAACTTTGTTTATAAATTGTAACATCATTTAAATTCGTATTGGGTACATTTAAAGTTGAAATTGTAGTATTTGCATTTATAACTTTATTATACAAGTTTCTAGCAAAAATCATTTTATTATTATTATCATATAATCTTGCCTTATTAGGTGATAATGCGTTAATGTTTGAATACTCTACACCATTATAATTTATAGAATTATAATCAAAGCTAACTTTTTTAGTTGCAGGTGTTTCATCATACATAGGAGCATACATATTAATTAAATTATAGTTGCTTTTATAATAATAATCAGCATAAGAATATAAAGGATTTATTGTAGTTGCTCTTGTATAAGTCCCAACAAGTTTTTTTGTGTACGAATCATCATTTGCAATATAACCAATGGACACTTTATAGAGTGGATAATCAATATAATTTTCAAAGAAGAATACACCATTATTAATTTCACATAATGTAATAGTAGTTAAATAATAACTACCGCCACTCGCTAATGATTGAACTTCATAGATTTTTTTTAGTTGATTACCATTAACTTTATAAATGATGTCTAACCCAGTAGATGGATTTATTATATACATATAAATATTATTAATATCTTTTACAAATACTTGTGAACCTGTAGTGCTTACTTGACTTGGTAATGTAATGCTTTTTTTTAATGTTACATCTTCACCTTTTATTTCATAATCATCATAAACCGATGGATTTGCCGTACTTAATGTATAATAACGCAGAGCCTCTTCACCCGATGATTTGTCTAATTTTGCATCGAATCTTACTGCAGAATATGTAGGAACTGTTGCTTCTAACCATTCATTTTCTGCTCCCACATTTATAGTAAATCTTATAATTTTATCTTTAGAATTAGTGTTATCGCGCAATATTATATAATAAACAGCTCCATCTGGCGATTTTATTATTCTATTCTGTCTATATGGAGTTTGACTATAGTTGTGAGGCACAATATAGCTATTTCTTAATATTGCTTCATAATTTCCACTAATTAAACCACTTGAAAATATATTATTAAATAACAATACTCGTGATACAGGATTAGGGTCATTGACAGTAATTGATAAACCATATAGATTATTATCTTCTCCTTGATTT
>JAFOMI010000037.1 GCA_017418945.1 Bacilli bacterium | reverse complement strand
TTAAATTTAAAAACTATGAAGACTTTTAAAAAATACTTTGAAACTGAATTTGAAAGAGAACTTTATATAAGAAAATCTAGATTCTTTAAAAATATAAAAGTATTTGATATAGGAGAAGAGTATGAGTAATAATTATAATCATAAAAAGAATGAATCAGAGTTATTACAAAAGATAACTAATATTGCAGCATTTGTATTAGAACTTTATTCTAAAGGTTTAATAACTGATGAGATAAAAACAAAATTATTAGAGATAATAAGTAAATGAAAAAATATGATAAAACTTTATTTATATTATATAAAATAAATCCTGTTGAATTTTATGATTCAGCAATAGGAATTGACAACTTAAGTAACCTCTTAGGTAAAAATAGAAGTAATACTCTAAGAGCATTAAATAACTATATGAGGAATGATTCATATATATTAAACAAAGATAAAGAAAAATTGATTCTTCTGGATCAATTCATATTGGAGGGAAAGAAAAATGACAGAAAAAGACATAAGAGAACTAAATAAATATATTAAAGGTGAAGAGATTGAAACAAGTATAATCGAATCACTAGAAAAAAAACTTGATTTAATTGTTAAACAAATGGATTTAAGAGATAAGTTTAATTCTGATATGGAAGAAATCTCTAAAGAAATGGAAAAAATTAAGTAAGAGCAGCTTATTAGCTGTTCTCTGGAAACTAATAGATCACTCCTTTATTATTAAACTTTAATTAAACTAATTACACACATGCGTACAGTATGACATATAAAATACCTTTTCTAATATATTCTAATTTCTATTAGTTTCTGGAGAAGAACTAATAAGTGAAACTTATTAGTTTTATTTATTGACTTTGTTAATAAATAATATTAAAATTATTAAAGAGAGGAGAGTTAAGATGACAAAGAAAGAGTTTTTACTAGGAATCAGTATAATAGTATTTTGTGTTACATTCTGGACTATGTTTGGTGATCCTACTATTGAATCTACTAAAGAGGTTAAAATTAAAGAAATCTATTATGTATCACAAACAACTGACGAATCTGGAAATGTAGAGGTTACAGTAAAATGAAAAAGAAAAATGTAGAATATGGTTTATATGATGGAGATTGCTTTTTATGTATTGGAACTATGAAAGAGATAGCTGAATATTTAGGAGTTACTCTAGGAACTTTAAGAACATATAAATCAAAGAAAAAATACATCTTTATTAGATTAGAAAGTTGGGAAGAAAATGAAAATTAAAAAAATGTATTTAGAAGATTTTATAAAAGAATGTGAAAAATTAAATTTTGAAGTTAAATATAATGATGAAACTGGAATATATTATATTCCTGCTTTAGATATAAGTATTAGAAAATGGAATAATAAAATTGTAGTAGGAACTGATTTTGGAACTGATGAATTAAATAATTTTCTAAAACTTTATAAGGAAGTTCAATATTATATAGAATTGGATGATGAAAATAATGAGAATAAATAATAAGATAACTGAATATAGAGTAGATATGCAAATTGAAGATTTAAAAAATTTACTTACT
>JAFOMI010000036.1 GCA_017418945.1 Bacilli bacterium | reverse complement strand
GCTTTTACTCATTCTAGTTATGTTAATGAAACTAAAAAAGGTGAAGATTATGAAAGATTAGAGTTCTTAGGAGATAAGATTCTAGATTTTATAGTTAGTGAATATTTATATGTGAATGATGACTATGATGAAGGAAAGATGACAAAGTTAAGATCTAGTTATGTATGTGAAAATGCATTATATACATATGCGAAGAAATTAGGTTTTCCAAATTATTTAAGACTTGGTAAGGGTGAAGAATTAACTGGTGGAAGAGATAAACCATCAATAGTTGCGGATACTTTTGAATCATTCCTTGCGGCAGTTTATTTAACAAAGGATTTTGAAACAGTTAGAAATATAATATATGATGTAGTAATTCCATATATTGAAAATGAAGAAGATTTATTCTTACATGATTATAAGACTAAACTTCAAGAAATAGTTCAAACTGATAAAAAATCTACAAGTTATGAAGTTATTAATGAAGAAGGACCTACTAATAATAAGACATTTAGTGTAGTTGTTAAAATAGATGATGTTATCTTAGGAAAGGGAGTTGCTTCATCAAAGAAAGAGGCAGAACAAGAAGCTGCGAGGGATGCTTTAAGTAAGCTAGAAAGATAAGTTTAAAAGAACAAGTTAATCTTGTTCTTTCTTTTATTTTATTGTATAATAATCTAGTAGAAAAAATAGTAGGTGGAAGTATGTACTTAAAAAAGTTAAAAATGGTAGGTTTTAAATCTTTTATTAATCCAACTGAAATTGAGTTTACAGATAAAATTACATCTATAGTAGGGCCAAATGGATCAGGTAAAAGTAATATAGTTGATGCGGTTCGTTGGGTTTTAGGAGAACAATCAGTTAAATCACTTAGAGGTTCTGAATCTATGAGTGATGTTATTTTCTCTGGAAGTAAAAATAGAAGTGCAGCTTCTTTTGCGTCTGTTTTATTAACTTTTGATAACAAAGATAGATATTTAGGTATAGATGCAGATGAAGTATTTATTAAAAGAACAATTTATAAATCTGGAGAAAATGAATATCAAATAAATAATACAAAATGTAGACTTAAAGATATATTAGATTTATTTACTGATACAGGTGCATCTAAAGAATCATTTAATATTATATCTCAAGGAGATATATTAAACGTATTATCAACAAAAGCAGAAGATAGACGTGTTATCTTTGAAGATGCCGCTGGAGTATTAAAATATAAAAAAAGAAAAGAAGAAGCTTTAAGAAAACTATCTAAAACAAATGATAATTTAGTTAGAGTAAATGATATTATTTTAGAAAATGAAGAAAGATTAACTCCATTAAAAGAACAAAGTGATAAAGCTAAAATATATATTAAAAATAAAGATGAACTTCAAAATATAGAAATTGCATTAGTAGTAAGTGATATTGATGAATATAATTTTGTATATAAAGAAGCTAAAGAAAAAATTGAAAACTTAAAAGATAAGATATCTAAATTATTATCAAGTTCTTCAATTGAACAAGCTAAAGTTGAAGAAATCAAAACTAAAATAAATAGTTTAAATAATGAATTATATTTAAAACAACAAGAATTAGTTAAAGTTAGTACTAATGCTTCTAGATTAGAAGGAGAAAAGAATTTAATTAGTGAAAGAAGTAAATATGAATCAGATGATTTAAAACTTCATGATAATATTTTATCTTTAAAAGAACAATTATTAAAAATAGAAAATGAAATAAATTTATATAATAAGAATTTAGAAATAGATGATAAAAATAACAAAGATTTATCAAATGATTTAGAAAATGTAACTAGTGAAATATCTAAATTAGAAAAAGAAAAGAGTAATGCTTTAAATATTATTAATTCTAGAGTTAGAGAATTATCTGTTTTAAAATCTAAAAAAGAAACTTTAGAAAGAGAAATAGAGAATAATAGTTTATTGCCATCATCTGTTAGAAGTGTATTAAATAATCCTAAATTATTAGGTATAGAAGGGGTTGTAGGAAAATTATTTGAAACTGAAGAAAAATATGTTTTACCTATAGATACAGCACTTGGTTTTTCTTCATCATATATTGTTACTAATACAGAAAATAATGCGGTTGATGCAGTTAAATACTTAAAAGAAAATAATCTTGGAAGAGCAACTTTTTATCCATTAAATGTTATTAAAGCTCGTAATATTGATTTAGAAAGTTATAATAAAATTAAATTTGAAGATAGCTTTGTAGATGTTGCATCTAACTTAATAAAGTATGATATTAAATATAAAAATATTATGCAAAATCTTTTAGGAAATGTAGTAGTAGTTAAAGATTTAAATGCAGCAAATAAAATATCAAGAGTAATTAATAATAAGTATAAAATAGTTACTTTAAATGGAGATTTGGTTAATCCTGGTGGTTCAATAACAGGAGGTTCTGTTAAGAATAAAAATAGTGTTTTAAATATTAAATATGATTTAGAAGAAGTTATTAAAACAATTAATAAAACTCAAAATGATTTATCTTTATATGAAGATAATATTAATATTATTGATGAAAAGTATAGTTCTTTAGAAAGAAAAAAAATTGATGTTCTTTCAAATATAAATACAAATAGTTTAGTATTAAAAGAAAGAAAAAATAAATTAGATGAGTTAGAATTAAGTAAGAAATCTATAGAGTCTGAATTAAATAGTAATTTAAATATAGTTAATAATGTTTTATCTAATGAAGAAGAAGAAATATTAAATAAATATTATGAAGAAAACTTAAAAAAAGAAAAATTAAGTGTTGAAATAGAAGAACTTGTTAAGAACATTGATAGAACTAAAGATGAACTTAGTACTTATGAAACTAATCTTAAAGTAGATAATGGAGATTATAATAAATATCAAGATGAACTTAAGAATAATGAAATTACAGTTAGTAAACTAGATATTAAATTAGATAATCTGTTAAACATTTTAAATGAAGATTATTCGATAACATATGAAAAAGCAAAATCTAGTTATGTTTTAGAAGAAGATAAGGAAGAAGCAAGAAATAAAGTTAATAAATTAAAAAGAGAAATTAGATCTTTAGGTGAAGTTAATGTTTCTTCAATAGAAGAATATGAAAAAGTAAATGAAAGATATACTTTCTTAACTTCTCAAAAAGATGATTTATTACACGCTAAAGATATGCTATTAGATATTATTAATCAAATGGATGAAGTAATGAAAGAAAAATTACTTGAAACATTTAAATTAATACAAGTTGAATTTAAAGATACATTTAGAAAATTATTTGGTGGTGGAGATGCAGAACTTAAATTTACTGATCCAAATAATATTTTAGAAACAGGTATAGAGATAATAGCACTTCCTCCAGGTAAGAAATTAAAATCTAATACTTTATTATCAGGTGGAGAAAAGACTTTAACAGCTATTGCGCTATTGTTATCTATATTAAAAATTAGGCCTGTTCCATTCTGCATTTTAGATGAAGTAGAAGCAGCGTTAGATGAAGTTAATGTTGATAAATTTGGTAAGTATTTATCAGAATATAAAGATAAAACAGAATTTATAATAATTACACATAAAAAGAAAACAATGGAATATGCGGATATACTATATGGTGTTACTATGCAAGAATCTGGCGTTTCAAAACTTGTAAGTGTAAAACTAGAAGAAATAGATGATTAATATTTATTAATCATTTTTTCTTTGCTATAATTATTATGGTGATAATATGAGTAAAGGTAAAATAATAGTCATTGAAGGTGCTTGTGACGGAATAGGTAAATCAACCCAATATAATTTATTAAAAGAAAGTTTAGGTAAAAATATTGTTACACATCATTTTCCAAGTTATTCAACTTTCCAAGGAAAAGGGGTTGAAGAATACTTAAGTGGTAGCTTTGGCGATATAGAAAATTTATCTTCTTATTTTGTAAATAATTTATATGCATATGATAGGGCAGTAACATGGTATAGTAGTTTAAGTGAAGAATATAATGATGGAAAAATTTTATTATTTGATAGATATACAACTTCAAGTATTATTTATCAATCTTGCTTAATTGAAGATAATGATGAAAGAAAAAAGTTTATAGATTATATAATAGATTATGAATATAATAAATTAGGTATTGGTAAACCTGATATAGTTATATTTTTAACCGCACCTTTTGATTTGGTGACAAATTTACGTAAAGAAAGAATAGAGAATGAAGGTATACAAAATGATATTCATGAAAAGAATATAGACTTTATGAGAAAAGTATATGATAATGCTTTATTTGTCGCTAATTATTTAAACTTTACAATTATAGATTGCGTTAAAGATGGAAGCTTTAAAAGTATAGAAGAAATACATAAAGAAATAATTGATAAAATAAATTAATTAAATAATGTTGCAAATATAAAAAAATATGATATAATGAACTAGTAAATTGTTGTCTCCTTAGCTCAGTTGGTAGAGCAACTGACTCTTAATCAGTGGGTCTAGGGTTCGAATCCCTAAGGGGACACCATTTATTAATTTAAAATTATAAAATTATCTTGACAGCAATGTTAAAATAAGGTAAAATGAAAAAGCAGTGTGAAATTTATCACAAATTGTATCTGGTTTTGGACTTATAGCTCAGTTGGTTAGAGCGTCCGTCTGATAAGCGGGAGGTCGATGGTTCAAGTCCATCTAGGTCCACCATTTATTTATGGCCTATTGGTGAAGTGGCTTAACACACCGCCCTTTCACGGCGGCATTCATGGGTTCGAATCCCGTATAGGTCACCATTTTTAAAATTAATTCGAATTTATTCGAATTTTTTTATTGCTTTAAAATATATGATATAATTAAATAGGTGATTAGTTTGAGAGTAATTAGTGGATTCTTAAAAGGAAGAGAAATAAAAGGTTATGATATTGAAGGAACAAGACCAACTATGGATAGAGTAAAAGAATCTGTATTTGGTTCTATACAAAATTATATTGATGAATCAGTTTGTCTTGATTTATTCGCAGGTTCTGGTAATTTAGGAATAGAATGTATTAGTAATGGTGCATCTATTTGTTATTTTGTAGATAACAATAAAATTGCGATTAATGTTATAAATGATAATATTAGTAAATTTGATATTAAAGATAAATCTGTTGTTATAAAAGATGATTATAATAACGCACTTAATTTATTTAAAGAAAAAGGTATTAAATTTGATTTAATATTTTTAGATCCTCCTTATAGATTTGATTATATAAATAATATAGTTAAATATATATCTAAAAATGGTTTATTAAATGATAATGGACTTATTATTTGTGAATTTGAAAATGATATTGATAAAGAAGTTATAGGATTAAGATTATTAAAAGAAAAGAAATATGGTTATAAGAAAGTAATTATTTTTAAAAAAGATTAATTACTTTTTTTTCGACACTTTTTTGTTTATATTTGTTTTATTATTTAATTGGTGATTAATATGAGAGTATATTTAGATATATTATTCTTTTTTAATTTTATATTTGATTTTATTATCTTATTATCATCTGAAGTTATATTAAAAAGAAATATTAAAATATATAGAATAATATTAGGAGCGTTATTTGGTTCTTTAACACTTATATGTCTTATTATTCCTTTTAATACTTTAACGTTATTTTTATTTAAAATTATAGTTAGCGCAGTAATGGTAATTATAACTTTTAATTTTAATAATATTAGATATTTTTTTGTAAATTTATATTATTTTTATTTAATTAGTATTATTATGGGAGGATTTATTTACTTTATAAATAATTCGTTTTCTTATAGTAATAATTTTATATTTTTTAATACATTTAAACTCAATTTATTATTATCTTTTTTAATAACTTCTATAGGAATTTATATTTATGTTAAGAATATTAAAAAGTTAAAATTAAATTATAATAAATACCTGAAAGCAACGATATTTTTTAATGATTATGATATTGATGTTACTGCGTTTGTAGATTCTGGAAATAAATTAGTAGATCCTTATTTTTTTAAACCAATTATATTAGTAGAAGAAAAAAAAGTTTTAACAAATGATAATTATATTTATGTTCCATATAATGTCGCAAATAGTGATGGATTATTAAAATGTATTAAACCAAATAAGATATATATTGAAGGAATAGGTTATAAAAGTAATTTTTTAGTTGGTTTAATAGATTCTATAAATATAGATGGAATTAATTGTTTATTAAATGAAAAATTATTGGAGGGATAAAATGATTAATTTAATAAGAAGAATAATTAATAAGATTTTATGTAAGTATAATTGCCTATATTATGTTAGTAATTTAGATAGGTTACCTGAACCATTAACTAAGGAGGAAGAAGAAAAATTAATTTTAGATTTTCATAATGGAGATTTAAAAGCAAAGAATACTCTTATTGAACATAATTTAAGGTTAGTTGTGTATTTATCAAAAAAATATGAAAATACTAAAATAGATTTAGAAGATTTAGTTTCTATTGGAACAATAGGTCTTATTAAAGGAATTAATACATATAAAGGTGATAAAAATATTAAACTTGCGACTTATGCATCTAGATGTATTGATAATGAAATATTAATGTATTTAAGAAAAAATAAAAAAAGAAGAGCGGACGTTTCTCTTGAAGAATCATTATCATTTGATAAAGAAGGTAATGAGCTTACATTAGAAGATGTTTTAGGTACTAGTGATGATATTGTAACAAAGCCACTTGAAGATAATGATATGAAAAAAATAATGCTTAGAGAAATAAATAAATTAAAGGAAAGAGATAGAGAAATTATGATTAGAAGATATGGATTAGATGGAAGAGAAGAATTAACTCAAAAAGAAGTTGCGAAGTATTTAGGAATATCACAAAGTTATATATCAAGAATAGAAAAGAAAGTAATTAAAGAAATTTCTGAAATTATTAAAATTTAGGGGATTTCTTTTTTTTGAAGTTAATATTATTATTAGGTGATAATTATGGAACTTAGGATAGATAATTTAACTAAGGAAATAGGAAAAAATAATAGTTATCAAAAGATACTTGATAATATAAGTATAACTTTTAAAAGTGGTGAATTTGTATGTGTTTTAGGAGAATCAGGTTCTGGTAAATCAACTTTTCTTAATATTATCGGAGGTTTAGATAGAGATTATAAGGGAAGTGTAACGATAGATGATTTAAATATAAAATACATAGATATAGATAATTATAGAAGTGATAATATAGGTTTTGTTTTTCAAAATTTTAATTTAATTAATAAATTATCTATTATTGATAATATTATTTTACCTATTGAAAAACTTAAGATAAGTAGAAGTGAAAAAAAGAGAAGAGCAATTTCATTATTAAAAAAATTAAATATTTATGATGTTAGATATAAAAGAATAAAAGACTTATCAGGTGGACAAAAACAAAGGGTTCAAATTGCAAGAGCGTTAATTAATAATCCAAGTATAATACTTGCGGATGAACCAACAGGAGCGTTAGATGAAAAAAATACTACTAGTGTTCTTGAAATATTAAAAAGTATTAATAAAGAAGGAAAACTTGTAATTGTAGTTACTCATTCAAATAAAGTTATTGATTATTCAACTAGAGTTATAACTATTGATGATGGAAAAATAAAAAGTGATAAAAAAATAAAGAAGATAAAAGAAAGTAAAATTGATAAAGAAGAAATAAAACATAATAGTTTTTTATATTTAATTAAATATGGACTTAAAAATATTATAGGAAATATTAAAAGAAATATATTTATTTTATTAGCGTCATCAATAGGAATTATAGGAATTATATTAAGTTTATTTATTGGAGGAGCAATAAAAGATTATGCATCTAATTTAATTTTAGAAAAAGCTAATCCTAAAGTATTTCAAATTATTCAAAATAATAATAATACGTTTGATAAAAAATATTTTTCAAAGGAAGATATAGATTATATTAAATCTATTAATCATATTAAGAAAATTTATAAAGAAAAGTCTATAACTATTAGTAATATAAAATATAATGAAAAAGATTATTCTCTTATGTATATTTCTAGCGCTAATAATATTGATTTATTTAAAGGAAATAGTGATGGACTAGTAATAAGTAAGTATTTGTATAAAAAACTTGGAAAGGATGCTTTAAATAAAGATGTTAATATAAAGATAATAGATGATTATAATGTGATTTCTTCAACAGTAAAAATTACAGGAGTAGCAAAAGATTCTTCTTTATCTTTAGTTGATAATACTTATTATGGATTAATAAAATACAATAAATTAAGTAATATTTATAGTGATAATAATTATGTTTTAAGACCAAATGGATTAAGTATAAAAATAGATAAATTAGAAAATACTAATTATATTAAAAAAAGATTAAGTAAAAAGTCTTTTAATATAAGTAATAATGAAAATTTATTTGATGAATTAAAAAAATATTTGAATATAGCAACCTTTGTTTTATCATTTTTCTCATCTTTATCTTTAATAGTTAGTACTGTAATGATTTCTATTATAATTAATATAACTGTATTAGAAAGAGTTAGAGAAATAGGTCTTTTAAGAAGTATAGGTTATAGTAAAGATGATATAAAATATATATTTAATAGTGAAGCAATTATTCTATCCTTTTTTATAGGTTCTTTTTCAGTATTTGTTTCAAGTAAAATAATAAATTTAATATTAAAATTTTTAAATAATAAATTTAATATTGATTTTAGTATAAGTGCCTTAAAATATTATATATTTGGTTTTTCTTTATGTGTTTTATTAACATTCTTTTCTTCATATTTACCTTCTAAAAAGGCTTCTAATTATGATCCAATAAATGCTTTAAAGTATGATTAAATTATGATATAATGATAAAGGTGATTATATGAAAAAGTTTTACATTATATCGTTACTTACAGTAATTGTTGATAGATTATTAAAAATATTAGTTAGTACATTTCTAACATCAAAGAAATTTTATATTATTAAGAATTTCTTTTATGTAGTTTCTACATATAATGAAGGAGCAGCATTTTCTTTATTTGAAGGAATGACATTTTTATTTATTATTATTGCAATAGCATCTTTAATATATATTTTCTATTATATTAAAAAGGTAGGATATAATAATATAGGTTTTCCTTTATTAGTAGGTGGAATTGTTGGAAATTTAATTGATAGAATTTTATATAGAAGTGTTATTGATTTTATTGGATTTGAAATTGGAAATTATAGCTTACCTATATTTAATATTGCGGATATGGCAATAGTTATAGGAGCAATATTTATTTTATTAGGAAGTGAAAAGAATGAAGTTAATAGTAGATAAAGAAAATGTTAGAATTGATAGTTATTTAAAAGATATCGAAGAATTAGATTTAACTAGAAGTAAAATACAAAATCTAATTAAAACTAATAATATCTTAGTAAATGGAAAACCAGTTAAGAATAGTTATTTAGTAGAATTAGGTGATGAAATAGATATTACAATAGTATCTAATAATTTAGATATAGTAGGTGAAGATATAAAATTAGATATAGTTTATGAGGATGATGATTTACTAGTTATTAACAAACCTAGTGGAATGGTTGTTCATCCAGCACCTGGAAACACAAGTGGTACGTTAGTTAATGCTTTGATGAATTATAGTACTAAATTAAGTTCTGTAAATAAGGAATTTAGACCAGGAATAGTTCATAGAATAGATAAAGATACAAGTGGATTATTATTAGTTGCTAAAAATGATAAAGCACATTTATTTTTAGAAGAAGAACTTAAAAAGCATAATATTGTTAGAACTTATGTTGCTCTTGTTCATGGAGTTATAAAACATGATACTGGTGACATAGATGCACCTATTGGAAGAGATAAAAATGATAGAAAAAAGATGGCTGTTACAAGCATAAATTCAAAAGAAGCAATTACTCATTTTAGAGTATTAGATAGATTTAAAGATACTACATTAATTGAATGTAAACTAGAAACAGGAAGAACTCATCAAATAAGAGTACACATGAAATATATTGGATATCCTATAGTGAATGATCCAACTTATTCAAGAGATAAGAATATTGATAATTTTGGACAAATGCTTCATGCTAAAAGCATAACATTTATTCATCCAACAACTAAAGAAAGAATGACTTTTACAAGAGAAGCAGGGGAAGAATTTAATAAAATTTTAAATATATATAAAGAAAAGTAAGGTGATATTAGTGGAGCAAGTTAGTGAAAAAGAATTACTTATTATGGAATTAATTCACTACTTTATGATTAAGAAAAATTATACTCCGGTTATTATAAGAGGAATAGATAACGAAATATGGTTAGAAAATCCTAATGGTGAATTTAGAATAATTAGGATTGTTACAAAAGAAATCTTTAATAATGAACAATTTGATTTTGATGAATTTAAAACAAAAAATATAGTTGGTCAAATAAAAAGGAAGACTTTTAATCCTTTTATAGATGTATTAACTATATATCTTGAAATGGGAGATAATTTTAAGAAAAAGAATAATGATAATAAGTTTTTAAAATATGTATATGCATATAATGAAGATGATTTATTTAATAATGAAATAATTAATAGTCATTACAGTGATTTAAAAACCCATATTAAATCTTTTGATGATGAAACTAATATACTTGGAAAAATTACAACTGATATTAGTCAAAAGAATTTTGAAGAAAATGAGAGGTTAAATAATATGTATAATCAAAAGAAAACGATAGTAACTCATATTTTAATTTTTATAAATTTACTTGTATTTTTACTTATGTATATAATTGGAAATGGAAGTGAAAGTACAGAAACTTTAATAAAATTTGGTGCACTTAATGGAATGCTTGTTAAGTCAGGGGAGTATTATAGAATTATAACAAGTGCATTCATTCATATTGGAATATTTCATATTCTTTGTAATATGTATGCATTATATTCTTTAGGGCCTATAATAGAACATTTCTTTGGAAGGTTAAAATTTTTATTGATATATCTATATAGTGCAATTATAGGATCACTTTTTGTATTAATATTTAATGGTGATAATGTAATTTCTGCTGGAGCTTCGGGTGCTATATTTGGTTTACTTGGTTCATTAATATATTTTGGATATACTTATAGAGGATATATTGGAAATAAAATGTTAAATCAAGTTATTCCAGTTATAATATTAAATTTACTTATTGGTTTTACAACACCAGGTATTAGTAATGCTGCTCATATAGGTGGACTTATTGGAGGCTTTGCTATATCTTATATGTTTGGTTCTGATAACAATAATACAATAAGTAGAAAGGTATCAGGTATAATAGTTACACTTGTATTAACAATATTTATTATATATTTATCTTTATTCCAATAAAAAAATCCTAATTATTTAGGATTTTTTCTGTGTTTTTATAATTTACTTTTGCATATTTATCTAATACTTCTTTACCATATTTTTTAACTAAATCTTTTCCTGCTTCATCAACTATACTTCCTGCACCAAGAGGTAATACTTTATCTAATTCTTTAGATAATTTTTCCATTTCTTTCATAAATCTATATCTACTAATTATTGAAGAACATGCAACAGATAAACATTTATCTTCTGCTTTAGTAGTAAAAGTTATTTTTCTAAAAATATTATCAGCAGTTCCTTTTAAATATCCAAAATAATTTTTAGCTGGAGTAAATTGATCCATTACAACCATATCATAAATAAAATTATCTTTTTTTAATAAACTAAGTATTGCTTTATTATGTAATAAAGAATTTATTTTATTAATGTTATATCCTTCTTTTACCATTTCATTAAATTCTATATTATTTAGAATAATTGTTTCATGAGGAATCTTATCAATAATGGTTGGTGCAATTTTTAATATTTTTTCATCAGTTATTTTTTTAGAATCTTTAACTCCAAGTTCTTCTAAAAATGGAATATCCTTTTTATTTACATAAGATGCAGTTACTATAATAGGACCAAAATAATCTCCTTTACCAACTTCATCTGAACCAATAGAATTAATAAAATAATAATCTGTATTATCAATAGGTTCTTCTTTCTTTTTCTTTTCTTTTTCTTCTGGTAAAGATCCTGTTAATATTCTTTCTGTTTCTTTCCAATAGTTAGCATCAATATCTGCGGATACACCTTGAAAAACAACTTTACCAGATTCATATAAAGTTACAACAGTATCTTCTTCATCAGCTTGAAAGATTGCGTAAGCTGGTGTTTTATCTCTTTTTAAATTTTCAAAATGTTCAATCATTTTTTCTTTTGTTTTTTCACTTACTTTAAATGATATAGTCATAATTAATCACCCTAAATATATTTTAACATATATTCTTTTATTTTTTTAAAAAATATAATATAATTTTAATAGAGGTGTAATGTATGAATATAGTAGATTATATAATAATAATATTTATTCTATTTGGATTTATTTCTGGATTTAAAAGAGGAATAATTAAACAAGGAGTTTTAACATTTGGAACAATATTAGTTGTTTTCTTAGCGTTTATGTTTAAGAATTCATTATCAATGGTTTTATATGAAAAGTTTTCTTTCTTTACAGTAGGTTTATTAGAAAATTATTCAATGTTAAATATTTTACTTTATGAATTAATTTCATTCTTTATATTATTATCAATTTTTAGTTTAATATTTGCGATTATAGTTAAAATTAGCGGAATTATTGAAAAATTTTTACGCGCAACTATTATATTAGCGCTTCCATCTAAAATACTTGGAGGAATTCTTGGAATAATTGAATTTTATGTAATAACTTTTATAGTTTTATTGATTATTACAATGCCAATATTTGAAGTATCTAAAGTAGATGTTATTAGAGAATCAAAAGTAAAAGATAGGATATTAAATAATTCTTTATTAATGTCAAAAGTTTCAAATGGTTTAATTGATAGTGTTTATGAAATAAATGATTTGATAAATGATAAAAAGAAATTAGGCACTAAAGAATTTAATTGTAAATCATTAAATATTTTTGTTAAAAATAAAATAGTATCAAAAGAATCTATTAATTATTTAAAAGAAAATAATAAAATTAGTAATTCATGTAAAATAAAAATCAACCAATAAGGTTGATTTTTTAAATTGCTCTATAAATATCCTTGTTTTTATATGGATTCTTTTTATCAATTCTATCATAGAATAACATTCCGTTAAGGTGGTCATATTCATGTTGGAATACTATTGATAATTCTTCTCTAAATCTTTTAGTTATTTTATTACCATCCATATCATAATATTCTACTTTTATTCTTGCATTTCTTGGAACTATTCCATCAATAGGTCTATTGATACTTAAACATCCTTCTCCTTCTTCTACATAAATCATTTCTTCTGATTCACGTAAAATTTTTGGATTTATTACTATATATTCTTCAAATTTTCCTTCTTCAATTTCATAACAAATAACAAATATTCTCTTAGCAATACCAAGTTGTATTAATGAAAGTCCCATACCAGGTCTTAAATCATATTTTTTTGCTTTTTCTTCAATTTGACTAAATCTAAGCATTTCAAGAGAATCATTAATTACTTTTTTTGTTTTTTCATCTAATGGAAAAGTAACTTCCTTGCTTATTTGTCTAATTCTTTTATCATATTCATCAATAATATCTTTAGTTTTAATCATGCTTCTCACCCCTAAAACATAATTATTCTATCATATTTTTTTTAAATTAACAAATTTAATTATTTCCAAAGAATCTAGAACCAATCACAATAACAAGTAAAATAAATAAAACTAATATTATTGCGCCACCGTAACCAGTACCATTACCATAACCATAAGTTGGATAAGTAGGGTAAGTTTGCATGCAAGGGTTATTATAGCCATAGCCACCTTGATAACCGTAATAATACATATTTATACCTCCTTTTATACTATATAATACGCATGCTTGTAAATAAAGTGTTATTTAATTAACCCAAGTATAGTTAAAAAAAATATTTATGATATAATGGTATAGAAGGATAGAGGTTATTATGAGTAGAATATTTAATAAAATGGATAAATTATTATTAATTTTAACAATATTTATGTTTGTTTTTGGCTTATTTATGATATTAGATGCCTCTAGCATGAAATCATTTTTAGAATATGGCACTAATACAAAGTACTTTACTAAACAATTAGTAATTCTATTTATATCTTTAATTGCTTATATTTTTATTTTAAGAATACCTACAAAGAAATATAGGAAAATTACTATGCCTATAACTATGCTACTTTTAGGAATGCTTCTATATTTATTATTTTTTGGTAAAATAACAAGTGGTGCAAAGAGTTGGATATATATTGGAGATTTTGGTTTACAACCATCAGAATTTGCTAAACTTGGAGTTATTTTACTTATGAGTTGTTTTTATAAAGCAAACTATAGAACTCTAGATGATTGGAAAACCATTTTATTTCCTGTTGTAGTTTCGGCAATTATATTCTTGTTAGTTTTCTTCCAACCTGATGGTGGAACTAGTATTATTATATTTTTAATTACAGTTATGTTATTTTATGCATCACCAGTAAAAAAGGATAAAAAGATTCAAATAACATTATATGGAATTATATTTGGTGTATTTGCTATATTGATTCTCTTAGTTCTTAAAGGTGGAATATTAAATGGTATGCAAAAAAGTAGATTTAACTTTTTAGCACCATGTACTAGATATCAAGATCCTACAGGTTATCAAGTTTGTAATGGATTTATTGCAATTAATAATGGTAAACTTATAAGTTTATCTCCTGGAAATAGTCAACAAAAGTATTTATATTTGCCAGAAGCTTTTACAGATTTTATTTTTCCTATAATAGTAGAAGAATTTGGTTTAATCACAGGAATAGCAATAATATTGATTTTAATGATTATGATATATAGAATATTACTTCTTGCTAAAAGAAGTGTTAATATTCAAAATGCAATGATTTGTTATGGTATTGCATGTTATATATTTTTACATACAGCAATTAATCTAGTTGGAGTTTTAGGATTAATGCCATTAACAGGTGTACCACTTCCATTCTTAAGTTATGGTGGTTCATTTGCTTTAACACTTGCAATATCTCTTGCAATAGTACAAAGAATTTCTATTGAAAATTATAATTATATGCAAAAAAAAGTTTTAGAAAATAGAAATATGTAGAGGAAAATAAACCTTCTATAGTTAATAAAGACTATAGGAGGTTTTTATATGGTAAAAAATAAATATATTAGTTCAGTTTTAATAGTAGGAGTAATTTTTCTTTTATTAACGTTTATATTTAATGTTGTTAATGTAAATGCGATTGAAAAAAAAGAAGATGTAAATAGTATATATGTTGATATTAAGGGTGCAGTTAAAAATCCAGGAGTCTATGAAATTAATAAAGATTCTAGAATTATTGATGTTATAAAAAAGGCAGGAGATTTAAGAAAAGATGCTGATACAAGTGTTATTAATTTAAGTAAAAAAGTAAAAGATGAAATGTTTATTGTAATTTATACAAAAGAAGAAATAGAGTCTTATAAAGAAAAAATGATCCCATCAACTAAAATAATAAAAGAAGTAGAAGAAAAGATTATATGTCCTGATAATGATAATGATGCTTGTGTATCTAAAGGTTCATCAAATATAAGTAATATAAGTGAAGTTATTAATATTAATACTGCCTCTAAAGAAGAACTTATGAAATTAAGTGGAATAGGAGAGGGTAAAGCTAAACAAATAATTGAATATAGAAATAAGAATCCTTTTAATTCTATTGAAGATATTAAAAATGTTAAAGGAATAGGCGATAGTTTATATGAAAAAATTAAAAACAATATTGAAGTATAATTATAAAGTTTTATTAATTATAAGTATTGTTTTTTCTTTGATTTATGTAAATTATTATAATCCTAAAAGTTATTACTCAAATAATGATAAATATATAAAGGGATATGTAAAAAAGATCAAGGGTGAAGATAAATTAATTATTACATTAAAAGGAAAAGAAAAAGTATTAGTGTATTATAATAAAAAAATTGATTTAAAAATAAATGATTATATTTTAGTTAAAGGTAATTTAAAAGATGTTAAAGGATTGAATAGTTATACTATGTTTAATTATAGAAAGTATTTAAAATCTAAAAAAATAAAAAATGTATATAATGCTTTTGATATTAAGATTATTAAAAGAAATAAAAATATTTATTATATTTTTAAAAATAAAATAAATGATAGTTTTAAAAGATATGAATCAGGTAAATATTTAAAATTATTTATAATGGGAAATAAAGATGATTTTGATTATAAAACAAAAGATGTATTTAAGAATTTAGGAATAATACATTTACTTAGTATATCTGGTACATATATTGCTATTATTATATTGGTGTTAAATAAACTTATAACTAATAAATATAAGAATAGTATAATTATTATTTTTTTATTGTTCTATATTATATTTACTGATTTTCAAATATCAATTATAAGATGCTCATTATGTTATATATTTTTATTATTTAATAAGAAATATAATATTGGCTTTGAAACAAAAGAAATTTTGATTTTACTTATGTCTTTTCTTTTGTTTATAAATCCGTTTTATATTATTGATACTGGTTTCTTGTTATCTTTTGTTATTAGTTATTCATTGATTTATTTTAAAGATTTATATAAAGATAAGAATGGGATTATAAAATGTTTCATAATATCTTTTTTATCATTTCTTTCCTCTTTACCAATAATAATTAATATGAATTATAAAGTAAATTTTTTATCAATATTTTTTAATATTATATTTGTACCTATATCTAGTTTTCTTTTATTTCCTTTATCATTTTTAACATATACTTTTCCTTTTTTAGATAGTACTTATTTTAAAATTGTTAATATATTTGAATCTATTTCTTTTATATTAAATGAAATAAAACTCTTTACATTTAATTTTTCAAAAATTCCTTTTTATTTAATAATTCTTTATTATGTATTTTTCTTTTTAAAAAGAAAAGAAATATTTTTTTTAATATTATTATTATATTTATATAACATTTATTCTTTTACTTATAAAATATATTTTATAGATGTTGGTCAAGGCGATTCGATTCTTGTTAGAAATAAAAAAATAAATATTTTAATTGATACAGGATATAGTTATATAGAAAATAATAATAAATTTTTATATTTGAATTCTGTAGGTGTAAAAAAGATTAATTATCTTATTTTGACCCATGGAGATGCGGACCACTGCGGAGAAGCTATTAATTTAGTAAATAATTTTAAAGTAGAGAAAGTAATTTTTAATTGCGGTGAATATAATGATTTAGAAAAAGAATTAATAAAAGTATTAGACAAAAAGAGAATTAAATATTATTCATGTATTAAAGAATTAAACATAGATAAGAATAAATTATATTTCTTACAGACAAAAGAATAT
>JAFOMI010000035.1 GCA_017418945.1 Bacilli bacterium | reverse complement strand
TTGTCCACATTTTGTCCACATTGAACAAATTATTAGTAATATTTATAATACAAATAATACTGATAATAAAATGTACTAAATGCCCATAAAATAAGGCAAAAAGCCATAATACTATATGTACCAAATATAGTGAAAATATGCTCAAAAAGGGAGCATGTGGTTCTGGGAAAAAATATAAACAATGCTGTGGAAAATGCCATTAACCCATTATTAATGGGCTTTTTTATATGTTTGTATTTAATTTTTTAAAAGTAAATAAAATTATTTATGTTATAATATCATTATTGATAGATTAATAATTTCCTATTTTAAAAAATATTAATATATAAAGGTGGTGTATTTATGTCTATGGTTTATAATACAAAACAAAAAGATTTAGTATTAAAAGAAATTAAAAATCATAAAGAATTTACAATTAATGAAATACATGAAAAGTTAAAAGATGAAGTTGGTCTAACAACAATATATAGAAAAATAGATGAATTAATAAAAGATGGAAAAGTAAGTAAATATATAGGAAAAGATAATTTAGCACATTACCAATATTTAGAACAATGTAATTTGGATAATCATTTTTATTTAAGATGTGAAGAATGTGGAAATATTGAGCATGTAGATTGTGATTGTATTAATGCGTTATCAGAGCATATTACCGGAAAACATAATTTTTCTTTGGATAAAAATAATATAGTTATCAATGGATTATGTAATAAATGTAAAGATAAAAAGTAAATTAGAATAAGAAAAGTCATAGACTTATTAGTTTATAATTAAATTATAGATAAAAATATAAAAATCAACCATTAGTGTGTGTTTTAAAATTTGTTTTTATATTATATTGTTTTTGAAAGGAGAAAATATGAATCAAGTTAAAATTGGTAATTTTATTAAAGAAAAAAGAAAGGAGAAAAATCTTACTCAAGAACAATTAGCAAAAAAATTATTTATTACAGATAGAGCGGTATCTAAATGGGAAACAGGATTATCTCTACCTGATGCGGATAAAATGATAGAATTATGTAATAATTTAGATATTAATGTTAATGAACTTTTGTTAGGTGAAGAAGTTAATATGAAAGATTATAAAAAGAAAACAGAAGAATTATTATTGGAACTTGCTAAGCAAGATGAAATAAAAAATAAAAAATTAATGGCATCAATGTGGACAATATTGATAGTTAGCTTTCTATTTTATATAGGAATTTTGTTAATATCAGTAACTATATTGGAAAAAGGATTTATTCTTGGAATAATAATTTTATTATCAACAATATTATTTTTAGTTGCGGGATTCATAGCATTTAAATTTGAATTAGATGCTGGTTATTATGAATGTAAGAATTGTCATCATAAATTTATTCCCTCATATAAAGCAGCACTTTTAGCAATGCATATTTCTACAACAAGATTTTTAAAATGTCCAGAATGTGGTAAAAGAACTTGGACTAAAAAAGTTATGAATAATAAATAACTTTATATTGTTCTCATTTTGCTTTATAATATACATAAATATAGAATTAAGATACCCTACAATTTGTTAGGGTACTTTTCTTGTAATTTTTATATATTAGGTATCGAAAAGATAAAATGAGTAAAAAGAAAAGGATTGGTTGGGGAAAAAATTTAGTTATATTATCACTAGTTGCTGTAGCATTTATAAACTAAGAAATTAATCTTGTTTTTTTGCATTGCTGCAATAATTAAAATATAGAAAAATTAAAATGCACTTAAAAGTTGGTAGATATAAAATACTATTTATTATAAACTGAGACATGAAAGGAGGAATTCTAATGAAGTTTGGAGAAAATTTAAAACTAATTAGAAAATCAAAAAATATATCACAGGAGGAATTAGCAGATAAGCTTGGCGTATCAAGACAAAGTATTAGTAAATGGGAAACTGGAGAAAACTATCCAACTATAAACAATATATTATGCTTATGTGATATTTTTAAATGTAAGATTAATGAAATAGTTCATGAAGATTTTTCAGACATTAATTCATTAGATGAAGATATTAAGATGAGTGTTGTAAAGTTTAAAGAACAAGAACAAAAAAGAATGAAAGGATTAAGTAAATTTATATATGTTGTAGCACGAATATTTAAAATATTTGCTATAATGGGAATTTTTGCTTCATCTATATTATTAGTAGTATTAACTATTACAGTTCCAAATACTAAAATTGATACTGGAAGGCAAACAGTTGAAGTATTTGATAGTAGTTTTAAATATGAATATAAAGGAAAAGATATTTTAGTAAAAAATGATAATTTAGTTGAAATTAATCCAAGTTATAAAGATACAATTAATTCTTTTGCATCAAAATCTAAAGTAGCTAATACAATATTTTCTATTATATTATCGTGCAGTCTAATATTCGCATGTTATTCGTTATATACTTTATTTGGATATTTAGAAAAATTATTTATTAATATTAATGAAAAAGATACTCCATTTAGTAGTGAGAATGTAATATATCTTAGAAAGATAGCTTTATATTTATCTTTATTTGTTGCAATACCTGATTTCTTTGGTATACTAGCAGAACTTATATTTAGAATTAATTTAAGTGTTGAAATAGATTTAATAAATTACTTATTTGTAGTTTTAATAATTACTATTTCATATATATTTAAATATGGCTATGAAATACAATTAGACTCTAAAGGTAAAATATATGGAAATATAGAAGATTAAAAGGAAAGTAATTTCCTTTTTTTTAATTATATTTTTTAAATAATGTTGTCTTTTGCAACATTAAATGGTATTATTAGAATGTATGGAGGTACTTTAAATGGAAAATGTTGGTAATTTACTCAAAAATATAAGAGAAAGTAAGAAAATGACTCAAGAAGAAGTCGGAAAGGCATTAGACCTTGGAAGAGATGCTATTATAAAGATTGAAAAAGGTACAAGAAAAATAAAAGCAGATGAATTAAGACAATTTGAAAATCTATATAATGTTTCTTTAGAAGATTTAATGATGTCTGAATATAGTAGTAATGTTAAGGGAATAATACTTGCAGGAGGTACTGGAACTAGATTATATCCAATTACTGAAGCAACAAGTAAACAATTAATGCCAGTTTATGATAAACCTATGATTTTTTATCCTTTATCAGTATTAATGCAAGCAGGTATAAAAGACATATTAGTAATAACAACAAAAGAAGATCAAGCATCTTTTAAAAGATTACTTGGAGATGGAAGTCACTTTGGTGTTTCAATATCATATATAGTTCAACCATCACCAGATGGACTTGCTCAAGCATTTGTACTTGGTGAGAAATTTATTGGAGATAGTCCTTGTGCAATGGTACTTGGAGATAATATTTATTATGGTAACGGTCTTGAAAAAGAATTAAAGAAAGCTGCTAAAAATGCAGAAGATGGATATGCAACTATTTTTGGATATCAAGTTAAAGATCCAGAAAGATTTGGAATTATGGAAATAGATAAATATAATAATGTTTTATCTGTTGAAGAAAAACCTTTAAAACCAAAGAGTGATTATGCAATTACTGGTTTATATTTTTATCCAAAAGGAGTTAGTAAAAAAGCTAAACAAGTAAAACCATCTGCAAGAGGAGAACTAGAAATAACTTCATTAAATGATATTTATCTTAATGAAAATAAATTAAAAGCAAGCATTTTAGGTGAAGGTTACACTTGGTTTGATACAGGAACTTTTGAATCATTACATGAAGCATCTAGTATGATAAGAACTATTGAAAAGAATAAAGATATAGTTATATGTTGCCCTGAATACATAGGCTATACAAATGGATGGTTATCACTTGAAAATTTTTCAAAAAGAGCAATTTTATTAAATAAAAATGCATATGGTGGATATTTAATGAAGATTGCGGAAAGAGAGATTAAAAATGAAAATAATTGATACAAGAGATGAAGAATTTAAAAAGTTAATAGATAATGTAGATTTCTTTGGTGAAGGATTAGAAGATTGTTATATTATTGAACCTGACGTTTTTAAAGACCAAAGAGGTTATTTTTCTCCAAGATTAATTGTTCCTTTATTAGAAAAGAATATACCTAATAAAGTGTTTGAAGGTTTAATACAAGAAAATGAATCAGGAAGCCAAAAAGGAACAATACGTGGATTACACTATCAATTAGATCCAAAGTGCCAAACTAAAGTTGTTAGTGTAAAAAGTGGAGAAGCAATAGATGTTATTGTTGATATTAGAAAAGATTCACCTACATTTAAAAAATGGTTTGCAATTAGATTAAAACCACTTGGAAGACAATTAGTTGTTCCAAAAGGATTTGCACATGGTTTCTTAGCTTTACAAGATAATACTGAATTCCATTATCTAGTAGATAATGATTATGCTCCTAAAATGGAAGCAGGTATTCCTTGGGATGATAAAAGTATTAATATAGATTGGGAAACTATTTTTAAAACAAATGGAATAGATGAAACTAATTTATTAACATCAGAAAAAGATAAAGAACATTCTAGTTTAGAAACTAAATTAGAAAATGATGAAATTCCTTTTAAAAGAAGTGATTTAGAAAAATCAGAAAAATATTATAATTCTAGATGTAAAGTTATGATTACTGGTGGAAAAGGTCAATTAGGCTATGATGTTATTAAAGAATTAACAAAAAGAGGATATGAACAAATATATGCTCCAGGAATAGCAGAACTTGATTTAACTAATAAAGAAGCTGTTGATAAAGCAATGAATGAATTTAAACCGGATGTAGTTATTCACTGTGCAGCATATACTGCAGTAGATAACGCAGAAGATAATTATGATGCAGCATATGATATAAATGTAAACGCAACATCTTATATAGTAGATAATTGTAAAAAGTTAGGTGCTAAATTAGTTTATATTAGTACAGATTATGTATTTGATGGTACTAAAGGACTAGATAAGGTTTATGAAGTTACTGATGAACCAAATCCAATGTCTGTTTATGGTAAAACAAAGTTAATGGGCGAAAGAAAAGCTTTTGAAAATCCCAAAACATTTATTTGTAGAACTTCATGGGTATTTGGTATTAATGGTAAAAATTTCGTGAGAACAATGCTTAATTTAGCGGAAACAAAAAATGAATTAAATGTAGTATCAGATCAATATGGAAGTCCAACTTATACAGTTGATTTAGCAAAATTATTATGTGATATGATTGAAACTGAAAAATATGGTTTATATCACACTAATAATGAAGGGTATTGTAACTGGGCAGAATTTGCAGAAGAAATATTTAGACAAAATAAGAAAAACGTAAAAGTAAATTATGTTACATCAGAAGAATACCCACAAAAAGCATATAGACCAAGAAATTCAAAATTAAGTAGAGATGCTTTAATTGATAATGATTTTGATTTATTACCAAATTGGAAAGATGCTGTTAGGAGATATAGTAAAGAATTAAAACTAGAAAAGAAGGAGAATTAATATGAAATATTTAGTAACAGGTGGAGCAGGTTTTATAGGTAGTAATTATTTACATTATGTTGTAGATAAATATCCTGAAGATGAATTTGTATGCTTAGATGCTTTAACATATGCAGGGAATTATAATAATATAAAAATGCTTGAAGGGAAGAAAAACTTTAAGTTTGTTAAAATGGATATCAGAGATAAAGATGCAGTTAACGAATTATTCAAAAAAGAAAAATTTGATATAGTAGTTAATTTTGCAGCAGAATCTCATGTTGATAATTCTATTAAAAATCCAAATTTATTTGCAGAAACAAATATGATTGGTACTATGAATTTATTAAATGCATTTAAAATGTTAAGAGATGAAGAAGGAAAAGAAATTACTAGATATCATCAAGTATCTACAGATGAAGTATATGGTGATTTACCACTTGATAGACCAGATCTATTATTTACAGAAAGTACACCATTACATACATCAAGTCCATATTCATCATCTAAAGCAGCCGCAGATTTAATGGTAATGGCTTATGCTAGAACATTTAATATGCCAGTTACAATTAGTAGATGTTCAAACAACTATGGACCATATCAATTCCCAGAAAAATTAATTCCATTAATGGTATCTAAAGCTTTAAATAATGAAAAATTACCAGTATATGGAACTGGAGAAAATGTAAGAGACTGGATTCATGTTCATGATCATAATGTTGGTGTTGATATGATTGTTAGAAAAGGTAGAAATGGTGAAGTTTATAACTTAGGTGGACATTCAGAAAGAAATAACTTAACTATTGTTAAAACTATTTTAAAACAATTAGGTAAGAGTGAAGACTTAATTACTTTTGTTGAAGATAGAAAAGGTCATGATTTAAGATATGCTATAGATTCAACAAAAGCAGAAAAAGAATTAGGATGGAATAGAACATATACTTTTGAAGATGGTATTAAAGAAACAATAGATTGGTATATTAATAATCAAGATTGGATTAAAGATATTCAATCTGGTGAATATAAAAATGCCTATACAAACTCTTTAAAATCAGATAAATAATAAGAGCCTTATTAAGACTCTTTTATGTTATAATTTAGTAGTAGGAGAATTAATATGAATGAATATATGAAAATAGCTAAAGATTTATCTTTAGATAATTTAAAAACAAATGCAGGTGGACCTTTTGGTGCAGTAATAGTTAAAGATAATAAAATAATAGGAAAAGGATCAAACAATGTATTAAAAAATAATGATCCAACTGCGCATGCAGAAATAATGGCTATTAGAGATGCATGTAAGAATATAGGTTCTTATGATTTAACTGGATGCACATTATATACATCTTGCTTTCCATGCCCAATGTGTTTATCTGCGATAATTTGGTCAAATATAAAAGAAGTATATTATGGTAATACTAAAGAAGATGCAGAAAGTATTGGATTTAGAGATAATTTTATTTATGAATATTTAAAAGATTTTTCTAATGATACTATTACTATGAAACAAATTGATAGAGATGAAACTATTAAAGTTTTTGATGAATATAAAAATAAAGAAGATAAAACAATATATTAATAAATAGACTATGTCTATTTATTTTTTTGTTACAAAATTGTAAGACATAAAACTATATATTAATGATATAATTATTCTGTGTGATTTTATGAAGAAAATAATGATAGTAGAAGATGATGAGATAATAAGAGAATAATTATATTGCTTATTAAAAAATTCTAATTATGAATCTATATTAATAAAAGATTTTAAGAATTCAAAAAAAGAAATAAATAAGGTTTTATTTAAGCAAACTTTAATTTTATTTATAACACCATTATCTCTTGTAATTGTTCATACTATATTTGGCTTAAAATTCTGTACTTTTATTCTTAAAAGTATAGGAATAGAAAGTATACTAGATGGGTCAGTTATGACATTTATATTCCTTTTATTAATATATGGTTTATATTTTATAATTACATATATGTGTGGAAAGAATATAATAAGAGAGAAAAATTAAAGAAGTAGAATATACTTCTTTTTTTTGATATAATAAAAAATAATTAAGTTGCAACCAATAATATACAAAAAACAACCTAAAAGTGGTAGAGCGCAACCGGTAGAATAGCATAGAATTATGTTGAAAGGAAGGGAAAAATATGAATAATCAGTTTTCAGAAAATTTAAAAAAGATTAGAAAAGAAAATAATCTTTCACAAGAACAATTAGCGGATGAACTTGGAGTATCAAGACAAGCTATATCTAAATGGGAGTCATCAGTTGCGTATCCAGAAATGGATAAAATTATTATGATATGTAATAAGTTTAATTTAAATATTGATGATTTATTAAATAAAGATATTAAAGAAGTAAAGGGAGAAGAAGAAAGTAAAAAAAGAATTAATAACGTTATAGATAGTGTTTTAAAATTTATAACAGATTCTATTAATCTATTTAGTAGATTAAGTTTTAAATCCAAAATAAAATGTTTATTTGAGCAAGCAGTTATTATGTTCTTATTATTTTGTGTATCATTTTTACTAGGTCATTTATTCTCAGGACTATTCTCAAATATTTTCGCAATATTTCCATATAAAATAGAATATTTCTTAGATAACATAATTGATCAAATATTAATAATCTTATTTATATTTGGTTCCATTATGGTAATGGCACATGTATTTAAAATAAGATATCTTGATTATTATTATAAATTAAATGATGAAAAAGAATCAGTTGAAGAATTAAAAGATGAAAATGGAAATAAAAGAATTCTTATACGTGATCCAAAACATAGTGAATATAGATTTATAAAAGGTCTATTTAAATTCATAGTTTTAATTATTAAATTCTTCTTATTTACTTTTGGTTTATTCTTGTCCGCAATGATTGTATTCTTATGTGTATCATTAGTATTATCATTCTTAGTCGCAAAAACAGGTTTATTCTTTATTGGATTATTACTATCAATTATCGCAAGTATATTAATATGCGTAGTAGTATTAGTTCCAATTTATAATTTTATATTTAATAGACAAATAAATAAGAAAAGAGTAATCTATAGTTTTATAGTTTTATTAGTATTCCTAGGAGTAGGAATTGGAATTTCTACAATAGGGGCGCTTAACTTTAAAGTTATAGATGAATCAGAATATAAAGTAGTTAATAAAGAATATGAAATGAAAGAAAATTTAGTTTTATATCCAGGACTTGGTGATGAAGTTATTACTTATGTAGAAACTAGTGATAATACTGTTAAAGTAGATTATAAAGTTACAAAACTAAGTGAAGTTCAAGATTATAGTGATGTTGATGATGTAATAAGAGTATATGTTTATTTAAATAATCCTGTTGATGTTGTTAAAACAATTATTAAAAATTTAAGCAATAAAAAAATTGTAAGAATAGATAGTGAACTTGATAATATAACAATTTATTCTAATAAAGATAATATAAAAAAGCTAAAAGAAAACAAAGAAAATTATTATAAATCTTTTGAAGATGATTATTATGAAGAGTAGTAAATTACTACTCTTTTTATATAACTCTGTTTGTGTTCACTTTACAACAACTTTATACTTTTAGTTTAAAAAACGTCATATTTGCTTCTATTGTGTTATAATTAAACTTGGCTATATTTCTATTAGGAAGGAGATACTATGAAAGAATATAAAAAGAGTTACTTAACTTGGTTATTTATAATCATTTGTTCTGTATGCTTTGGCGATATGACACTTATGATATTAGAAAAAACACCTTTGAACATTTGGGTTTCAAGAATAATAGGATGCTTAGTGTGTGTTTTATTCAATATGCTTTTTTGCATAATGTTTTATAATAATAAAAAAGAAAACTAATTTATTAAAAATTATTAGAAATGTTTTAATAACATTTCTTTTTTTTGACAAAATATGATATAATTTTTAAAGGTGAATAAAATATGGATTTTAAAGATATAAATAATAGGTTAGACGAATTAAAATCAAAAATAGATGTAATATGGAGGTTACTTTGACATAGATTCTAAAAAAGAAAAAGTCAAAGAACTTGAAAAGGAAACTATGGATCCGAGTTTTTGGAATAGAGAAGATTCACAAATAGTAATAAAAGAACTTGGGGATTATAAAAAAGAGATTAATACAATAGAATTATTAAAAGAAGATTTAGTTTCTTATAAAGAACTTATTAGTTTAGATCCAGATTATATAAATGAAATATCTTTTGATGATATAGAAACAATTATTAATGATTTAGAATTAAATACTAAGTTATCTTTAAAGTATGATAAAAATAACGCAATCTTAGAACTTCATTCGGGTGCAGGTGGAACTGAAGCTTGTGACTGGGTAAGTATGCTGTTTAGAATGTATACAAGATGGTGTGAAAGACATGGATTTAAATATGAAATAATAGATGAATTAGCAGGTGAAGAAGCTGGACTTAAAAAAGTATCAATGCTAATTAAAGGATTAAATGCATATGGTTATTTAAGAAGTGAAAGAGGAGTTCATCGTTTAGTAAGAATTTCACCATTTGATTCAAATAAAAGAAGACATACATCATTTGCTTCTGTAGAAGTTACCCCTGAAATAGATGACTCTACAAATATTGTTATTAAAGATGAAGATATTAGAGTAGATGTATATAGAAGTACAGGAGCAGGAGGACAGGGAGTTAATACAACAGACTCAGCTGTTCGTATTACACATTTAAAAACTGGAATCGTAGTTACTTGTCAAAATGAAAGAAGTCAATTAAAAAATAAAGAACTTGCGATGAAAGTTTTAAAGGCAAAATTAATTCAATTAGAAGAAGAAAAGAAACAAGAAGAAAAAAACAAACAATTAGGAATGCAAAGTGATATTAATTTTGGCTCTCAAATAAGAAGTTATGTTATGCATCCATATTCAATGGTTAAAGATCATAGAACTAATTATGAAACAAGTGATGTTTCTAAAGTAATGGATGGTTATATAGATGAATTTATAGAAGAATATTTAAGAAAGGGTGTTTAAAGTGTTTTTTAAGAAAAAAATAAATAGAGAAAATATATTAAATATTATTGAAAATAAGAATCTATTTAGAAGATATATGATGCTTATTTTTGGATTATTAATATATTCAATTACTTATAATTCGTTTTTTGTAAGAAATAATTTAGTGTTTGGTGGTTCAAGTTCAGTTGCGACTATTTTAAAAGATTATATAGATCCATCAATAACAATATTATTTATATCTATAGTAGCATTATTATTAAGTTTTATATTTATGGGTAAAAGATTTGCAGTTAGTACAATAGCAGGATCATTACTATTTCCGTTATTTGTTAATTTAACTTCAAATATAGTGTTACCAATACCAAAAGATGATATGATGCTTGTTGCGATATGCGGGGCTGTGTTAATTGGACTTGCTAATGGAATTATTGGTAAAACAGGACTTAGTAGTGGTGGTCTTGATTCGATAGTGCATATCTTATCAAAAAAATTAAAAATATCATCTGGTAATGCTTATCTTATATTAAATGGATTTATCGTAATAATTGGTGGATATAGATTTGGATGGAGAATGCTTCTATATGCATTAATTATTCTATATATTATAAGTATAGTTAGTGATAAAGTTATAATGTCTATATCAATGAATAAAACATTCTTTATAGTTACAAATAAAGTTAGTGAAGTAAAAGAATTTATTATGAACAACTTATCTAGAGGTGTTACAGTACTAGATGCTAAGGGTGGATTTACAGACCATGATAAAGAAGTTATTATGGCTGTAATACCAACTATTGAATATTTCAAAGCTAAAGAAGGAATACTTGAAATTGATCCAAATGCATTTTTTACAATTACTGATTCTTATCAAGTATATGGACAAGATTCTCATAGAAGAAAAAAGGGAAAGGATGTGAATTTCTAATGGAATTTATTAAAATTACTGATGTGGAAAAGGTTTATAAGACTGGTGTTACCGCATTATATGGAATTAATCTAAATATTAAAAAAGGAGATTTTGCTTTTATCATAGGAGCGTCAGGTTCTGGTAAATCTACTTTAATTAAGATGCTATATAGAGAAGAAAAACCTACTCAAGGGCAAATAATTATTGGTGGAGTAAATGTTGGTAAATTAAGAAATAGAAAGGTTTATAAATTAAGAAGAAAACTTGGTATAGTATTCCAAGACTTTAAATTATTACCAAAATTAACAGCTTATGAAAATGTTGCATTTGCACTTGAAATGTATGGGCTTCCAAAAGAAGAAATTAGAAGTAAAACTATTAAAGCACTTGATTTAGTAGGTTTAAAAGAAAAAGCAAAAAGTTATCCTCATGAATTATCTGGTGGAGAACAACAAAGAGTTTCTATAGCAAGAGCAATTGTTAATTCACCAAAATTATTAATATGTGATGAACCAACTGGTAACCTAGATCCTGATACATCACTTGAAATAATGAAAGTACTAGAAGTAATTAACGACTTAGGTACAACTATTATAGTAGTTACACATGATAGAGATATTGTTAATAAAATGAAAAAGAGAGTAATTTTACTTGATAAAGGTAGAGTTAAAAAAGATTATGAGAAAGGAACATATGATAAAAATGAAAAACATTAGAATATTAGTTAGAAATATCAGGGATGGTTTTAAAAACGTTTTTAGAAATATTAGTTTATCAATTGCATCAATATCATGTATTACAGTTACATTAATTATAGTAGCAGCAGCTATTATAGGTTCATGGAATGTAGAAAATTTTACTAAATTAATTAGAGATGATTTTACAATAGTAGCGTTTGTTAAAAATGATGCAACTGAAGAAGATAAAACTCGTATTAAAGAAGAATTAGATAAAATTAAAAATATTCAAACAATAGAATTCATTTCTAAAAAAGATATTATGGAAGAAATGAAACAATCATCAGATACATTTAATAGTGTAATGTCATCTTGGAGTGATTCTGAAAATCCTTTAGATGATACTTATCAAATAAGAGTTAAAGATGATGAAAAAATTAGTAAAACTGCAGAAAAAATTAAATCTATAGATAAAATAGAAAAGGTATCTTATGGTGAAGGTATGGTTGATTCTATGATATCTATATTTGGAATTGTTAAAAATGTTTTAATAGTTATTGTTATAGGATTAGTTGTTGTAACAGCATTCTTAATTGTTAATACTATTAAAATTACTATTTTTAGTAGACAAGAAGAAATTGAAATTAAAAGATTAGTAGGAGCATCTAATATGTCTATTAAACAACCATTTGTTATTGAAGGTTTATTAATAGGTATTTTAGGATCAATAATTCCTATTATAGTTACTATATATGGTTACTCATATTTATATGAAAAAACTGGTGGACAAATGTTCTCACAATTCATTAAATTAGTTAAACCATTACCTTTCTCTTTATATGTTTCACTTATTTTATTGGCAATAGGTGTAATTGTTGGTATGTTTGGAAGTAATAAAGCAGTAAGGAAGTATTTAAAAATATAATGAAAAAGAAAATAATACTATTATTAATATTATTATTAGTAATACCAATTAATGCCAATGCCAAAACATTAAGAGATTTTAAAGCAGAGTTAGAAGCTGCACAAAATGCTTTAGATAATAATCAATCTAATATACATGCAACTCAAGAAGAAATAGATGCAGCAAAAAATAGAGTTACAGAAATACATCAAGAAATGACTAGCATAGATAATGAAATGTTAGAAATAAATAGAAATATTTCTAAATTAAATGTTAAGATTCAAGAAAAAGATAAAGAAACTAAAGATATTATGAAATATTATCAATTTTCTAATGGAGAATCAGCATATTTAGAATATTTATTTAGTGCTAAATCAATTACTGATTTTATTTATAGAATGGCTATTACTGAACAATTATCAAAATATAATGATAAATTAATAAAAGAAATGAATAGCTTAATTGAGCAAAATAAAGTAAATATTAAGAATTTACAAGATAAAGAAGAAGAATTAAAAGTATTACAAAAAGAATTAGGTGAAAAGTTAACTATTCTTAGTGGAGAAATTCATTCTTTATATGAAGATGAAGTTGAATTAAAAGATGAACTTGCTGCTGCACAAGCTACAGTTGAACAATATGAAAAATTAGGATGCTCAGATGATGAAGATGTTTCTGTTTGTGCAAGAGGAGCACTTCCAGCTGGTACTAGATTCTTTAGACCAATGAACTTAGCTTATGTTACAGCTCCATATGGATATAGTTCTGTATATGGTTCTACATGGCATACAGGAATTGATATGTCTACATATAGATGGGATCCTGCAACTGTTTATTCAGTAGCAGAAGGTAGAGTAGCTTTTGCTGGAAATAATGGTAGTATGGGTAATGTTGTTATGATTCACCATAATATAAATGGTAATGAATATTCATCTATTTATATGCATTTAAGTGCAATATATGTTAATTCTGGAGATTTAGTAACAAAAGATAGTGCTATAGGAGTTATGGGTAATACTGGTCAATCATATGGTGCACATTTACATTTAAGTTTAATTACATGTCATATATATGATGATTGCTTATATTATAGAAACTATACTGTTAATCCAGCTGATTACATTAATTTCCCATCAACTTTATATTCTGATTGGGAAGATAGACTTACTTATTATAATTAAATGTGATTTATTCACATTTTTTTATTTTCTATTGTATTTATTAGGTATTTTTGAAAGTTAAAAAAATTAGTACTAAAATCTATATTTATGATTAAAATTATGATATAATTTTATAGTACTAGGAGAATAAAATGAAAAAGATAAAAGGTGTTATTGTTGCTTTATCAGTATTCTTATTATGTGGTTGTTCAGTTGAGTATAACCTAACTATAAATAAAGATTCTTCAGTAAACGAAAAAGTTATCGCAACTGAAAATACTAATAGAATGAAAGCAAATACAGGATTAAATGAAAGTAATTCTGTTACATATCTTTATGATATGTTTAAAAGAAAAGGCTATAAAACAAGATTACATAAAATTACAAAAGATGATAATACAGTTGTTACTGTTACAGGAAATTATAATTCTTTAGATGAATATGAAAATAACTTTAAATCTGATTTGTTTGAAGAAGTAAATATTACTAAAAATGGTGATATTGTTACTATTACTTTAGATCAATCAAAAGAGTTATCTTCAACTTCAAATAAATCTCTTGTATATGATGATGTTACTGTTAAATTTAATATACCATTTAAAGTAACAAATCATAATGCAGATAGTGCTGCAAGAGGAGTTTATACATGGCACATTAAAAAAGATGAAAAATTAAAACATATTACTTTGTCATATGATGAATCTGTTTATAAGAAAGCTAAGATTTTCAAATTAGGAAAAACAGAATTTAGTATTAAATTAGAAGTATTCGCAATTGGATTGATATTATTTATTTCACTATTAATAACAACCGTTGTAGTTGTTAATAATAGAAGAAATAATAAGATTTAGGAGGATTTATGAATTTAAATACAATATGGACTATAACAAAGCAAATAATAGATGTTTGTTTTGTTTGGATAGTAGTTTATTATCTATTAAAAAATGTTAGAAAAAATGTTAAATTATCATTATTATTAAAAGGAATAATTTTAGTTTTAATAGTAAAAATAATTAGTGATAAGTTTGGTTTAGTTACTATTGGTTTATTATTTGAGTATGTTATTACTTGGGGACCACTTGCATTAATAATTATATTTCAACCAGAAATTAGAAGTGCACTTGAACAACTTGGTAAAACTAAATTATTAGGAAGACATAAAACATTAACTGTTACAGAAAGAGAAAGATTAGTATCAGAACTTGGTATAGCACTTGATTATTTAAGAAAAAATAGAATAGGTGCATTAATAGTATTTGAAAGAGATACATCTTTATCAAATTATATAGAAAAAGCAAAGAAATTATATGCTGAATTATCTAATGAATTGTTATGTGCAATATTCTTTAAAGATAATCCACTTCATGATGGTGGTGTTATTATCCAAGGAGATAAAATTACATGTGCAGGAGCAGTTTTCCCAACAACTGTAGATATGAAATTTAGTAAGAGACTTGGTACAAGACATAGAGCAGCAATTGGAATTAGTGAAGAAAGTGATGCAATTGCAATTATTGTTTCTGAAGAAACAGGTAGAGTTTCAGTAGCGATTGGTGGAAAACTAAATTATAATTTATCTGTTGATGAAGTTAAATTAATGCTTCTAGATGAATTAATGCCTAAATCTGAAACATTTATTGTGGAAAGTGACGAAGTGGAGGATGACATAGATGAAATTAATTAAGAAAATATTTAAATTCTTTGATAAACATGTAATTCTTCCTGTTACTAAACTTTCGGTTAATTTAGGAAGAAATATTAAAAAATTATATAAACCTATTGAAGTAGTATCTAAGAATAAAAGTAGTATTATTGTTTTATCTTTAGTTATTTCGATAGTAGTATTTATTTATGTAGATAAGAGAAGTACAACATTATTAGAAACAAATGCTAAAGTACTTTATAATCAACCAGTAACTGCAACATATAATGATGAAGAATATGTTATTGAAGGTATTCCGGAAACTGTAGATATAACTATGATTGGTACAAAAGCTAATTTATATTTAGCAAAACAATTACCAACTCAATCAGTAACAGTTGATTTAAGTGATTTAAAAGTTGGAGTACATCAAGTTGAATTAAAATATAAACAATCGATTACTTCAGTTGAATATAAATTAGATCCTTCAGTAGTAACTGTAGTTGTAAGTCCAAAACAATCTGTTACTAAAACATTAAAAGAAGAAGTTGTTAATTTAGATAAATTAGATTCTAAACTATCTATAGAATCAGTTAATTTAAATAAAGATGAAATAATAGTAAAAGGAACTGAAGCTAAGATAAAAGAAGTATCTTCTATTAAAGCATTATTAAATGTTAATGATTTATCTGATCCAAAGGTTGGCGCAAATAAATTAAAGAATGTTCCAGTTATTGCATATGATAAAGATGGTAAAATTATGGATGTTGAATTAGTTCCAAATAAAGTAAATGCAGTAATTAATATTGAATCACCAAGTAAAGAGGTTCCTCTTGAAATAGTTCCAACTTCACTTGATAAAGTAGTATTTGGTAAATCAATTGAATCAATTGAATCAAGTGTTAATAAAGTAACTATATATGGTTCAACTGATGTTCTTGAACAAATAAATAAGATTTCAGTAAATGTAGATGTATCTGAATTAAAAGATAATAAAACATATACTAAAACTATTAAAAAACCAAAAGGTATTAGAGAAATATCTACTAAAACAGTATCTATTAATGTAAAATTAGGTGATGAATCAACTACTGAAATAAATAATGTTAAATTAAGTTATAAGAATTTAAATAGTAATTATTTAGTTCAAGTAACTGGAGATAGTACAACAGAAATACCTGTAATATTAAAAGGTGTTAAATCAGTAATTGAAGATATGACTGCACAAGATATTGAAGCTTATGTAGATTTAAAAGGTTTAGAAGCAGGGGAACATGAAGTAGATGTTACTGTTTCTGGTAATGAGAATACTGTTACTTATAAACCAAAGATTAGTAAAGTTAAAATTTTAATTATTGAAAAATAAAAAAATAAATAGTTTAAAACTATTTATTTTTTTTACAATATTTTTTATTAACTAATTTTACTTTTTTACCAATTTTAGTTACGAATTTTTTTCTAACACCATCAGGTAGATTTGCTTTAATAACTTTCATATTTACCTCCGTTTGCATATATAATTATATACTTTTTGAATATCATTATCAAGTAAAACTTTTATTTTTATGTATATATTAATTATATTTATTGACTTTTTTAATAAATTTTAGTAAAATCATTATCGGTACATTTAAAAAACCCCACAAAAAGGATTGACCATGGGAAAGTTAATTCTTATAGAGAAAGGGAAAAGAAAATGAATACATTTATGGCTAAAAAGTCAGATGTAAAACGTGAATGGATTGTTATCGACGCTGAAGGAAAAAATTTAGGTCGTGTAGCTTCTAAAGCCGCTCACATTTTACGTGGAAAACACAAAGCAATTTATACTCCTCATGTTGATTGTGGAGACTATGTTATCATAATTAATGCAGGTAAAGTTAATTTAACTGGAAAGAAACTAGATAATAAGATGTATTATAATCATAGTGGATACCCAGGAGGATTAAGAGAAAGAACTGCTAGAGTAATGAGAGAAAGTTATCCAGAAGAAATGCTTGAAAGAGCAATTAAAGGTATGTTACCACATAATAGATTAGGTAGAGCTATGGGTAAGAAATTATTCGTATATGCTGGTGCTGAACATAAACAACAAGCACAACAACCTAAGGAAATTAAGTTAGATTAGGAGGGATTTTTGATGGCAAATAAGTTATATCAAGGTACAGGACATCGTAAATCTTCTATTGCTAAAGTAACAATGGTTTCTGGTAAAGGAAATATTGTTGTAAATGGAAGAGATGTAAATGAATACTTCCCATTCCCAACTTTAGTTATGGATTTAAAACAACCTTTAGTTTATACTAATACTGCTGATAAATTCGATATCAAAGTAGAAGTTATGGGTGGAGGTTTCTCAGGACAAGCAGGAGCTGTTCGTTTAGGAATTACTAGAGCATTACTTGAATATGATAAAAATACTGATCCTACTTCAGATTCTTCTTTCAGAAAAATTCTTAAGGCAAAAGGTATGATTACTAGAGACTCAAGAATTAAAGAAAGAAAGAAACCAGGATTAAAGAAAGCAAGAAAAGCACCACAATTTTCAAAGAGATAATTATTACTATGTGTTTCAAAGTTCGCTTATGCGAACTTTTTTTGTTTATATAACTAAATATATAGTATTTAATAATATTTAACCTTGCATTTTAATCTCTATACTTCTATAATATATTACTGGGTGAGTTTATGGATAAAAAAAGCAAGACTAAAAATCAAAAATATCCTAAACCTGTTATGTATAATAAATATGGAGTAGAATATGATGTTTCTAATTTCTTTTATTTAGATTCTGGCTATAATGCTAGAATATTTAAAAGAGATGATGAGGCATTAAAAGTATATAATTGTAATTGCAGTTTTAAAAATTGCATGTCTAGAAAAACATTTAATATATTAAAAGAAAATAATATTCCTAATTTAGTAAAATTAAGGGAATATTTATATAAAGAAAAAAGTGCTTATAATAAAGTATTTACGATGGATGCATATACTATGGACTATGTTGATGGTAAAAAAATCAAATTATTAGATGCACCAAAAGATTATGTTGAAAAAGTAACTGAGTCTTTAGATGAAACGATAGATAGATTAACTAAATTAAAATTATTTATATTAGATACAAATAGTAAAAATATTATTTTTACAGAAGATGGAGTTACTATAATTGATTTAGATATGTATTCAAAAGAGAGAATGCTTTCTAAAGAATATTTAATGGAATTTAATAAATCTCAAATGATGAATTACATTAGAAATACAATTAAGTTTGAAATTAGAGAAGAAAAGAATAATGATTTATATCTTGGAGTACAATGTATGGATTATAAAAAGAGTTTATCATCAAATGTAAAGTCATTTTTTAAGGAAGATACAATAAGAAAAGATTTAATTCTAAAAAATAATGATTTATTCTAAAAAAAGCATTTCAAAAAAATGCTTTTTTTGATACAATTATAAATGACATTAAAATGATATTAAGAGGGTGTAAGCATGGGAAGAATTATTTCACTTGTTAATCAAAAAGGTGGAGTTGGTAAAACTACAACTAGTATAAATTTAGCTGCTTCTTTAGGTATATTAGGTAAAAAAGTATTACTTGTAGATTTAGATCCACAAGGTAATGCAACTACTGGTGTAGGTGTTGAAAAAGGTGCTTTAAAGTATACTATTTATAATGCATTAAGAGATGAATGTACTAGTGAAGAAGCTATTAAAAGAACAAAGTTTAAGAATTTAGATTTAATGCCAGCTAATATTAACTTAGCGGGATTAGACATTGAATTTATAAATAAAGAAAATGAAGATTCTAAATTTGTTAAGGGTGCTCAATTAAAAAGAATATTAAATGCAGTAAGAGAAGAATATGATTACATTTTAATAGATTGTCCACCATCACTTGGTATTTTAACTACTAATGCTTTAACAGCATCAGATTCAGTAATTATACCAGTACAATGTGAATTCTTTGCACTAGAAGGAATTATGCTTTTATTAAATTCGATTAGATTTGCAAGAAAGAAATTAAATCCAAATCTAGAAATAGAAGGTGTAGTTTTAACTATGCTTGATTCAAGAACTATATTAGGTCTTGATGTAGTTGAAAATATTAGAAGTTTCTTTAAAGAAAAAGTATATGATACAATTATACCAAGAATGATTATGCTTGCTGAGGCACCAAGCCATGGTAAGCCAATATCAAGTTATAATTCAAAAAGTAAGGCAACAGTTGCTTATATAAATTTAGCTAAGGAGGTTATTGAGAGAAATGCAGGAGAAGAACAAAAGACAAGCACTAGGTAGAGGGCTTGAACAATTATTTAGTGATGATATCGCAAGTTTTGATGATATCGAAGAAACTATTGTGGATGAAGCAAGAAAGAATAATGAGATAGTAGAATTACCATTATCTGAATTAAGACCAAATCCATACCAACCAAGAAAAATATTTGATGATGATGCATTAAATGAATTAGCATCTTCAATTAAAGAACATGGTGTTTTCCAACCAATTATTGTTAAGAAAACTATAAAAGGTTATGATATAGTTGCAGGTGAAAGAAGATATAGAGCTTCTAAAAAACTTGGTTTAGAAAAGATACCAGCTATTATAAAAGATTTTTCTGATGATGAAATGATGAATATAGCATTACTAGAAAACTTACAAAGAGAAGATTTATCTGCTATTGAAGAAGCTAATGCATATAAAGTAATGCTTGATACAGCTCATATTACACAAGAAGAATTAGCAGAAAGAGTTGGTAAAAGTAGAAGTCATATTACAAATATGCTTGGGCTTTTAAAATTACCAGCTAGTGTACAAGATTTAGTTTTATATAATAAATTAAGTATGGGACATGCTAGAGTATTAAGTAAATTAGAAGATAGAGATAAAATTGAAGAATTAGCAGAACAAGTAGTATCTAATGGACTTAGTGTTAGAGAATTAGAAGAAATATCATCAAATTCTGATTTTAAGAAAACAGTTACTATTAATAGAACAAAAAAAGAAAATGAATATGTTAATGTTGAAAAAATGTTAAAGGAAAAACTTGGTACTAAAGTTAAAATTAATAATAATAAAATAACTATTAATTTTAATAATGTACAAGATTTAAATAGAATACTTGAAATAATGAATTTTGATATAAATGAATAGGGTGATTTTATGAATAAAGAATATAAACTTGGATCTAAAGTTATTATGAAAAAAGAGCATCCTTGTGGCACTAATTTATGGGAAATAACAAGAATTGGTGTAGATATTAAAATTAAATGTCTTAATTGTGGAAGAACTATAATGCTTCCGAGAATTGAGTTTAATAAGAAACTTAAAAAAGTAGTGGAGGAATAAATATGGATGAAACTAGAAATAAAAGGGGGTTACATCCAGTATGGTTTTTTATACTGTTAAGTTTAATAACAATTGTTTTAAGCTTTGTTTTATCTCTTTTAAATCTACAAGGTATAACTTATAGTGTTAGTCAATCAGGTAAAGTAACATCTACTTTAATTACTGTTAAGTCGTTGATTAGTACTTCTGGTTTTAAATTTGTTTTTGGAGATTCAGTTAATAATTTATTAAAGTTTGCACCATTTGGAACAATAATAATTGGTTTAATTGGTGTTGGTATGATTATTAAAACTGGTTTATTAAAAGAGTTATTTTCTTATTTATCTAAAAGAGTATCAAGACAAGTAATGTTTTTCTTATTCTCTTTACTATGTATAGTAATGGGATTTTCTCAAGAACTTGCTTTTATAATTATGATACCTATTTCTATAGTCTTATTTACTGAATATAAAAGAAGTCAATTAGTTGGTATTACTATGACATTTGTATCAGTAGCAGCAGGAGCTAATATTAATTTGTTTATTACTTCTTTAGACTATAGTTTAATAGAAATAGCAAAGAATTCAGTTAAAATGATTGATTCTGATTATACTTATGGATATTCTGGAAATATATATTTAATAGTTATATCTTCTTTATTACTTGCATTTTTAATAAGTGCTATTACTGAAATAGTAGCAAGAAAAAGACCTGTAAGAGTTATTGAAGAAGAAAATGTTATCAGTGAAAAATTAAAGAAAAAAGGTATAAGAAAAGCGTTATTTTCTTTATTATTCCTTGGTATATTATTTACTTATTCTATTATTCCAGGGTTACCATTATCTGGTAGATTACTTGATAATACACAAGTATTTTATGTTAATAAATTATTTGGAGCTAATTCACCATTTGTTAATGGTATATTAGGTATTATTTCATTTGCTGCATTTATTTGTGGTCTTGTTTATGGTGTTAATACAAGACAAATAAAGAATGATAAAGATTTATCAAAGATACTTATTAGTAGTTTAAATAATATTGGTGAATTATTATTAATTGTATTCTTTGCAGCTGAATTTATAGCAATATTTAAATTTTCTAATATAGGTGAGGTATTAACTTCTATATTATTTAGTATTATTAAAAACGGTAACCTTACTTTTGGAATTTTAATATTTGCATCAATTATTGCTATTATACTATCTGGAACAGTATTATCATCTACTGCAACAAAATGGTCTATGTTTACTCCAGCAGCAATGCCATTATTTATGAAATCTAATATAACTCCAGAGTTTACTGGTGCAATATTTAGATTATCTTCAAGTATTCCAAATGTTATATCTCCATTATTTCCTTATTTTTCAATATATGTAGGATTTATTGGATTATATAGTAGAAATGATTTTAGTATAAAGAAATGTTATAATTTATTAGTACCATATTTTATTGGTGTTACTATTTTATGGTTATTTATTATTTTTGGTTGGTATGTACTTGGATCTCCAATAGGACCAAATATTTTTCCAACAATTTAAGTATAGTTTATAAACTATACTTTTTTTTATATACAAATATAAGCATTGTGTTTGTTTTCTTAAAATTTTATACTTTACAAATAGACAAATATGGGTATAATTAAAATAGGAGGGAATATAAAATGAGCAAAGAAAGATTTAAAACACTAGTTATCGCGATACTAATAGTTGCAATCGTATCCATGTCTGTGGTTTACGCTTTGTTATCCCAAACACTTAATATCAATACATCAGCTAAAGTCGTTAAATCTAATTCATGGAATGTATTTTTTGATAGCACTTCTATATCAGAACCAACTTTAGTTGGATATGCTGAAGTTGAAGAGGGAAAAGAATTACAAATAAGTGGAACAACAACTTTACAAAATCTAGAAGTTACATTAAAAGCACCTGGTGATTCAGTAACTTATACTTTTGAAGTAAAAAATACTGGAGCAATTGACGCTAAGATTAGTACAGTTGAATTACCAAATCTAGCTAATGCTACTTATCAAAGTGCTAATAATGTTACATCAGATATTAATTTAGTTAAACAATATCTTAGATATTCTTTAACTTATGCATCAGATGAAGCAGAAACTTCTTATAGAGGTAAAGCATTAGCTACTGATGATACTTTAAGTAAGAATTCATCAAGAAAATTAAAATTAACAATTTCTTATGATTCAAGTGCAACAGATATTCCAAGTGAAGCTGTTACAGTTTCTGGATTAAATGCACGTGTAAACTATGTTCAATATTAATTAGATAGGAGAAAAATATGGGAGAAAAAACTAAAAATGCTTTAATAGCGTTACTTATCATAGGATTAGTTTCTATGACAATTGCATATGCAGCATTAACACAACAACTTCAAATTAATGCTGGTGCAAAAGTTTTAAATAAATCTGCTACTTGGGACATACATTTTGCAAACGTAGTTGCTGGTACACCTGTTGGATATGCATCTATATCTCAAGGAAAATCATTAACTGGTACTGGAACTACAACATTATCAGGATTAGAAGTTACATTAAAAGCACCTGGTGATTCATTATCATATACATTTGATGTAGTAAATAATGGAAGTATTAATGCTAAAATTAATACAAATGGAGTATCTATTCCAAATATAGCTAACTTAACTGTTACTGGATCTGAAGGTGATGTAGCTATAGTTAAATCTAACTTAGAATATTCTTTAGTTTATGCTACTGGAGATGTAAATGCAGGACAAACTCCTGCTGCTGGTGATACTTTAGCTGCAGGTCAATCAAGAAAATTAAAATTAACAATTTCTTATAAATCAAATGCAACATCTTTACCTTCTAACGATGTAACTGTTAGTGGTATTAATGCACATATTGATTATGTACAAGATTCACCAAGCAATTAAAATACTTAGTTAAGCTAAGTATTTTAGCGTATATAGGATGAATAAGAATAGAAAGGATGAAAAAATATGAGTGCAAATAAAAAAATATTATTTATTCAATTATTTATGCTTATTGTAGTAGTATTTAATTTTTTTGTACCTTTTCTATTTGATCATTATAAATTTTTAATATTTTTATTATTATTCTTATTAATTGGATATTTTTTCATAGGTATAGATTTAAGTAAAAGTGCGAATGAAACAGATGTATTCAAGAAGACATTATTTTATATTTTAATATACTTTTTAGTATCTTATTTAAGTGGTCTATTTATTGGATATGCTAGAACTATTTATTCTTTAACATTTGTAAACTTAGTTAAAAATATTATGCCTACCATGACAATTATTTTTGTCTGTGAGACATTAAGATATCAATTTATAAGAAAGTCTGATAATAATAAATTAATTACAATTTTTAGCATTATTATATTTGTTGCTTTAGAATCTGCTATAGGTTTTTATAACTATAATTTGACTATTAAAGATGATATATATGATTTTATAGCTTTAATAGTTATAGGTAGTTTAGCTAAAAATATATTAATGACAGTACTTGAAATTAAAGGTGATTTCTATAATGCAATAGCATATAGATTCATAATTGAATTATATATTTATGTAATTCCAATAGTACCAGATTTTAACCCTTATGTTAGATCTGTTTTATTGGTATTGTTACCTGCATTTTTAAGTATATCAATTATTAATTTAAGAGAAAGAAAAATAGATAAACCTAAAAAGAAAGAAAAAGGAAATATTGTATTTTATACAGTAGCAACTTTTTTAATCCTTTTAATATGTCTTAATTCAGGATTATTTAAATTTCAAACTTTAGTTATTGGAAGTAATTCGATGAAAGATTATATGAAAAAGGGCGATGTTATAATTGTAAAAAAATTAAATGATAAAGAAAAAGCTAACTTAAAAGTTGGAGATATTTTGGTATTTAATTATGATAACAGGGTAATTGCACATAGAATTTATAAGATTCTTGAAAGAAATAACACTAGATATTATGTCACTAAAGGTGATAGTAATAGTCAAGCAGATTCAGGATCTATAGATAATAAAAGTGTAATAGGTATATCAAAATATAGAATTAAAAATATAGGTTTACCAAGTATTTGGTTGAATGAATTATTTGATTAAAGGAGAAGATTATGAAAAAGAATGAAATTATTTTGACAACTATTATAATATTCTTATCTTTATTATGCTTATATTTTTTCAAACAATCAAAATCATTAGTAAATGTTGGAGAGTATAAATACCAAGAACAAGGAAGAGTTAACTATAAAGTATATTTAAACGATAATAATTATTATAAAAAAGAATTCTTAGACGAAGGTATGCAATACATTTCTACACTAGTAGATTATATTGACCTTAACTATAACTATGAAATGAGTTATAATACAGATAAATTATTTAAAGTGTCTAAGAAATTAAAAGCGGATGTTAAGATTGTTGACTCTGAAAAAAATGATAAAGTTATATTTTCAAAAGAAGAAATTATAAAAGAAGAAAATTTAAAAGATACAAAAACTATTGGAATAAATGATAATATTAAATTAGATTATAATAAATATAACGATTTAACAAATGAATTTAAGTCTAAATATGGTATAAATGCTACAAGTACTTTGTATGTTACTTATAGTATTAATTTTGAAAGTATAGATGGTGAAATAAAAGATAGTAGAGTTATAAGGATAGAAATGCCTCTTTCAAAGCAAATGATTAATATTAATAAATCTAATGATATTAATAATGCTTCTACATATATAGGCAGAACATCTTCAATAATTAATAAAACTATGCTTATTTTAGGAATAGTATTCTCTACTTTAGCAGTAATTGCGCTTGTAGCTTTAATTATTGAAATTAGAACTAGAATTTTAAATACTAGCAAGTATGATAGATTTGTAAATAGGATTCTTAGAGAATATGACTCTTATATTACAAATTCTAATGAAGCGTTTATTACTACTGATAAAAATACGTTTAAAGTAGAAAGTTTTAAAGAATTATTAGATGTTAGAAACAATGTCGATAAGCCAATTATTTATAATAAAATAAATGATGATGAGAGTATGTTTGTCATTATTTCAAATGACGCTATTTATCAATACATTGTTAATAGAAGTGATATAGAATAAGAATTACAACTATGTAATTCTTTTTTTAAATATTTCTTTTTAAAAAAAATAAATTGTGGTAGAATAAAAATAATAGGAGGAATCTATGAAGAAATATTTTAGAATTTTATTAGTTATTATAATGGTTGTTACTATTACTGGATGTAAAAAATCAGTAGTAACAAAGTGTTCTAGTACAATGACACAAAATGTTAGTAATTATACTGTGAAAAGAGAATATACTGTTTATGCTAAAGGAGATATAGTTAAAAAAATAGAAATTAAAGAAGTAATAGATACAAAAAATAATACTATAAGAGCGTATTTTGAAAAAGTAAATAAAGATAAATATGAAGAGCAAAATAAGTTATATGGTGGAACAAAATATGATGTAAATGTTAAAGATAAAGTTTTAACAACAATAATTTCAGTAAACTATTCAAAATTTGATATGAATAAGTATGTAAAAGATAATAGTGTGATGAAAAATTATGTGGATAAAACAGGAAAATTAACTTATAAAGGCGCAATAAATATGCTCGAAATGGATGGTTTAAAATGTGAAAAATAATCTCAAAAAATGA
>JAFOMI010000034.1 GCA_017418945.1 Bacilli bacterium | reverse complement strand
CATTTCTAATACAATTTTTTCTTTTTCTTCAGGTGTTCTCATAATATTTTTTTTCATTTCCAATTCCTCCTAATTATATTTTACCAAACAAAAAAGTAAACAGCTTTCTTTTTTACTGTCTACTTTTATTGTATCACTTCATAATTATTTCTTTTTTATTTTTATATTTATTAAAAATATAATTAAAACTATTGGAATACATAAATAGATATAATAATTAGTTATAAAATTATAACTAGATATGTTACTATTAAATAATTTAATAGATAAAAAAGAAATGAATATAGTTATTAAATAAAATGATTTATTATTAAAATAATCTTTTATAAATTTTAAACACATAGTAGATGTAATAAAAAAAATAAATATATAATTACATGATAATATGTTTTCAATATGTTCAATAAAGTTAAAATAATTTATTTTCTTTAATAGAATAAATTCGGGATAATAGAATATTTTACATAAATCTATCCCATATATTCCAATTAAAAAAATAAATAAAGTTATAAATTTAAGATTACTAATAGTAAAAAATAAATAATTCTTTTTGTTTGGTACATTAACTAATAAAAAAGATGGTACTATAAAATAAGTCATATATTTAATTGAACAAATAAAAATACTAGTAATTGATTCATTAAACATTGGTTTTAAATTATCTATATCTATTAATGGAAACAGGTTAATATAAGTTATTAATATATTTATAATAGAAATAATAAATAATATATATGATACTTTTATTACAGTTTTATAATCTTTTATAGAAAGATATATTACTGGTATTAAGAATACAAATATTATTAATAGACTAGGTGTTTTATTTAAATACTTATTTTGAATAAATGCATTTAAATTAAATAAAGTATACATATAATAAAAAATAAATATAATTATTAAAATAATATTTATCATATTACCAATTATATTTCCATATAAATTAATACTTTTTTTAAAGAAATTATCTTCACTATAAATACTTATTCTATTAATAAAAAAGAATAGTATTAACGATAATATACTTCCTATTAAAATAGATATAATACTATCTATATTAGATGTATTTAATATATCAGTAATTCCGCATCCAATAAATAATGCGCTAGTAAGAAAGAATATTAAACTATTATTTTTTTTCATATAATTCTCCTTTACTTGTTACTTTAAAATTAGTATTAACTTTAACTTCATAATTATAATTATTTTCTTTTGGATATTTTAAATAAATATCTCTTTCAAAACCTAGAAATTTACTTTTTGCTTTTACATTTAATACTTTATTAATATATTTATTAATTTCTTTTTTAGTATTCTTTTCTAATTCTTTTATATTATTACAAGAACTTTCAGTTAATATTCCACTAGAATTAACATTTATATTTATAATATATTTATCTTTATTCTTCATTACTTTTCTTTTAGTTTTACTTTTATTAATTAATATAGAAGAATACTTATTATTACATTTGACGGGAATTATCATATTACTAATTCTATTTCTAATAATGTTATAACCAATTGTTTCATCTTGATTTAAGTATTTTTCTAATTTACCTTTATAAGTAATACCAATATTATTTAATTCTATATAAGTTGATGGATTAGAAGTTAAAGTATTTTTAGTAGTATCAGCATCCTTTTTATATTTATTTACTTTAATTGTTGTTATTACGGGATCTATTCCTTTTTTTAAATAATAAGACATAAATTCATCTAGTTTAGAAGAATTAGTTAAAGCAGTTTCTATATTAGATGTTTGAATTGAATTTTTAACAAAGTCTGCAGGTATTTGATCTGGTAAAGTAACTATTTTTATTAGTTTAGATGCCTCTATATTTTTAACAACTGTTATAGTAAATTCATCTTTTATTTCTGCTTTTCTTAAAAATAAATCTAATATATCTACAATGTTTTCTTTAGCAATTTCTTCACTAATAACTAGTTTACTAAAATGACCAGCATATAGTTTTCTTGATGATTTATTATTTATTTTTCTTAATGCATCATTTATAGTTTTACCTTCTTCTTCATAAACAATTATTTTACTTCCTTCATCACTTTCATTATTTTTTATATTCATTATTTGTGCGCCAACTAAATACTTATTATCTTTTTTATCAATAGATACAGAACTAACAATAGATAGTTTATTTAATTCATTATAGTTATAGCAACCACATAATAAAAAACATATTATAATTAGTATTATTTTTTTCATATTATCTCCTTAATATAAATCTTTTTAAATTATTTAAATAATCATAATTAAAACTTTTTAATGAACATATTTTTATTATTAATATAAGTATTGAAATAAATAACCCATATAATCCCATAATTCCAGAAAATATTAAAAATATAATTTTATATATTCTAATAGTATTTACTAAATCATTATCATTAAATAATAAGGATGAAACAGATGATATTGCAATTACTATAATCATAATAGGGGAAATAAGACCCGCTTTCGCTGCAGCTTCTCCTAGAACTAGTGCTCCTACTATTGACATAGAAGTTCCTACAACAAGTGGTATTCTAGTATCTGCTTCTCTTAGTATTTCAAATGTTAATGATAAAATTAAAGCTTCTACAAACGATGGAAAAGGAACTCCTTCTCTTTGCATAGAAAAATTAATTAAAATAGAAGTAGGTAATGTTTCTTGATTAAATGTTGTTAAAGCAATATAAAAAGAAGGAGTAATAATCGCAACTATAAACGCAATAAATCTTATTATTCTTGTTATATTAACATTCTTATAATTTTGATAATTATCATCTACATTCATAAAATTATCCATAAAAAATCTAGGTATAATAATTACTTGATTAGTATTTTCAACTAGAATCGCAATTCTTCCATTAATTAAATTATAAGTAACGTAATCAGGTCTTTCAGTCATTATATAATCCTGAAAAATACTATTATTTGATAAAGTATCAATTATAGAATTACTGTTTAATATATAATCAAGATTTATATTATTAAATCTATTATTTATTTCATCTAATAATTCTTTATTAACTTTATCATCTAAATAGAATAGAGATACTTTAGTTTTACTTTCATTTCCAATAATATATTCTTTTAATTTTAATTTTTTAGTTCTAATTCTTTTTCTAATTAATCCAATATTATTCTGATAATTTTCAGAGAAAGAATCTTTTGGCCCTTTTATTACTTTTTCATTAGATGCTTCACTAATTCCAGAATCTAAAGAGTATTTAGTTTCTAATGAAACAAAATCATTATTAATATTAATTATAGTAAAACCAGAATATAGACAAAATAATAAATCTTTTTCATTATTAATATCTTTAAAATTAGAACTTGGAAGCATATTCTTTATTAAAGAAATAGTATTTAATTTATTAATAGTAATTGGTTTTAAAATAAAATCATTAATATCACTTGATTCACATAAAGATTCAAAATATATAATTTTAATTTCTATATTATCAATAATAATATTTCTTATTTTTAAATCAGGATTATTTTTAATTAAAGTATTTACATTCATAGATATCTCCTTTACATTTAGTTTGTGCAAAAATATAAGAAATATAGTATAATGTTTGTAGGTGTTTGTATGGAAATAGGAAAAGAGATTATTGTTAAAGTAGAAAGATTTAATAATGAAGGTGACGGGGTATGCCTTTATAATAATTTTGTAATCTTTGTAAAAGCTGCTTTAATAAATGAAGAAATAAAAATAAGAATTATAGATAAAAAAAAGAATTATGCAGTTGGAGAAATAGTAGAAATATTAATTCCAAGTGAAAGTAGAAAAATACCATTATGCCCATATTATAATACTTGCGGTGGTTGTGGTTTAATGCATATGGATCAAAATATGCAATTAGAATTAAAGAAAGAAAAAATTAAATCTATATTTAAGAAGATATGCAAGATAGATGTAGATATAAAAGAAGTATGCGCATATAATAATCTTTATTATAGAAATAAAATCACTTTAAGAGTAGAAGGTAATAAGATAGGTTATTATAAAGAAAAGACTAATGAATTAGTAGATATAACAGAATGTCTTTTATGTGATAAAAGAATAAATGAAATATTACATGAAATAAGAGAATTTATAAATTATTATAGTTCACATAAAATAAGTGAAGTAATGATTAGAACTGCTAAAGATGAAACTATGGTTTATATAGATAATATTAATAAAAGATGGTTAAATAAATTTATAGAAAAATTATCAAATGTTAATTCTATATATGTTGGAGATGATTTAGTGTATGGAATTGATTCAATTAATCAAAAGATAAATGGACTTGTTTTTGATATGTCACCCAAATCATTTTTCCAAGTTAATTTAGAAACTGCATCTAAATTATATGAATACGCACTTAAAGATGTAGAAAATCAAAATATAACAGTAGATTTATATTCAGGAACTGGAACAATTGCTATCTCACTTGCTAAAAAAAGTAGAAGGGTAATCGCAATAGAATCTAATAAGAATGCTGTTAAAGATGCTAAAAATAATATGTTATTAAATGGAATAGATAATATAGAATTTAAAGGTGGTAAAGTAGAAGATTTAATAAAGCAATTAAAAGATTTAAATATAGATACTTTAGTATTAGATCCGCCAAGAACCGGTAGTGATAAATTAAGTTTAAAAATGCTTCTAAAAATAAAACCAAAAAATATAGTTTATATATCATGTAATCCAGTAACACTTGCTAAAGATTATAATATCTTAAAAGAAGAATATCAAATAAAAGAAATAAAAGGATTTGATATGTTTCCTAATACACATCATGTGGAAACAGTTATGATTTTAGAAAAGAAAGATGTTTAAAAGACATCTTTTTTTATCGTAAAATAGTAAACTAACTATATTATGTCAAGACTATTTTTAATAAAAAATAAAAATTTTTATGCATGACAAAAAGATTCACGATAGTGAATTTTTTTAAAATATTTAATAATAATTATTTAACAAAATTAATATCGTAATCTATACCTTTAGTTTCTAAAGTATAAATGATTCTTATTAGCTTTTTAGCTACATGAGATTGTGCGACTAAGTGATGTTTTCCTTCATCACGTTTTTTATTATAATAATCATAAAATACTTGATCATGCATTACTAAGGAATTAACTACTCTCATAATAGTATTTCTTAAATAACCTGATCCATGCTTTACCATATGTCCTTCTGTAGATAATGTTCCTGATTGTCTAATACTTGGTTCTAATCCTGCAAAAGCCAACATTTTTTCTGGAGATTCAAAGTTTTTAATATCTCCAAACTCTGCAATAATGGAGCCTGCTGATATTTCTGCTATACCTGGAATTGAAAGTATATGAGTATCTGATTTTCTAACTGATTCTATAATTTGTTTTTCAATACTATCAATTTGTTCACTTAAACAATTAATACTTTTTACATAAGATTGTATTAAAAAATCAGATGTTTCAGTTGGATGACCAATAGATTCTTTAGCCAATTGTTTCAACTGTAGAAATCTAGTAAATGAGAAATTAGCTGCTGAAACTTTTCTTATTGAATCATAATCTTTCATCAATGCAATTTTGTTCTTATTTTTATATTTTTCTAATATATATAAAAGTGTGATTGATATTTTATTATCAAAGAATTTTTTTATTTCAGGGAATGATTTATCTAGTTCATTTGTAATATAAATTTTAAACTTAGATCTTTCTCTAACTAATCTATCACGAGTTCTACATAATGATTTTAATGAATAAATGTGATATAATCTATTTGAATTTGGTTTATATGTGTTAGCCATTAAATATTGAGTTAATGCAAAAGCATCAGCTTTATCGGTTTTAGTTTTTCTTAAAGTTTGTGCTTTAAAAAATTGTTTAATAATCAGACCATTCATTTTCATAAATGAATAACCTTGATCAATTAATTCAAGTTCCAAATTCATTGAATAATGTGCAGTTGATTCGAATAATATTTGAACATCTGCCTTGTTATAGGGTTTCAAGTAGCTG
>JAFOMI010000033.1 GCA_017418945.1 Bacilli bacterium | reverse complement strand
GATAGTTATTCTTATGAAAAAGAAGATTATTATTTAGAATTGAAATAGAAGCAAGAAAAACCTTGCTTTTTTCTTTTAACAAAACGTTATATTATGTTTTAGTACTTGATATTTTTAATATGTTATGTTATAATTTTGCTAATTTTAGGGGGAATAATACACATGAAAAAAAGCAATTTAAAAAAAATCTTAAATGTAATTGCTATGAATCAAACAAATGATGGTTTTTCTAATAGACATGTTTTATTAGATGGTGAAATGGATAAAGATCTTATTAGAACTATTAAAGATTTAGATATGCCAACTTTTAGATGTTCAGTATCAACTATAGCAAATGAAGGTTATTTTGGTTTTCATTTATCTGATATATTAAGACGTTTAGTTGAATCTACTAATGGTGATTTACAAAAAGCCGAAAGAGCAGTTGTTTTAATAGATGAGTTTGAAAAAATGAGTATGGATGATAGATTTATAACTCCATTACTTGAAGATGGAACAGAAGATGAAATAGAGAAGCAAGTTCATAAAGAAAAGATATCTCGTAGTTTAAATCAATTATCACTAACTTCATATTTAAGAGGTACAACTATACCATTTACTGCTTTTGGAGAAGATGGATTATTTGATACTTCAAACCTTACTTTTATTTTAATTGGAGATTATAAAGATATGGAATTATCTGAAATATATGATGGATATCATTCTGCTTTTACTAATACTTTAATGCCAGTAATAATTAGAGAAAAAGATAAACCAAGTAAAGAGACTTCAAAGAAACATAGAAAATAAAAAGTCAGCTATTATGCTGATTTTTTTATTATTATGATATAATATTTTTAGATAATTCATTATAGATAGTTTGGGCTATTTAATAAGTAATAGGATGTTTTATGGAGTTTTTATTATTGAAGTATTTTTGTTTTCTATATTTCATTTTTATAATCATAAAATAATTAAATTTTTTTGGATGAAAATATTGATAATAAGCTTAAAAATAAAGAGATAATATAGATGAATTAAATGATTATGTTTTAAATAAAAAAGTTAAATTTTTAGTTTATTCTATAGAAGGAAATAAATATACTATTCCTGATTATGTCGATGAAAATTATGATTTGATTTATGAAGACAAATATATTTATGAACATAAGATAAAACAGGCTAAACTATATCAATTAAAAGATCTTTCTTCTAAAGAATATTAAATATTATTAAAGGAGATACTATGAAAACAATATATTTAATTAGACATTCTGCACCTTTTATAGAAATTGAAAATTATGATGATTATGAAAATGTTTTATGGAATGATTATAATCGTAATATGATACTTTCTAGTGAAGGAGAAGAAAATGCTAAAAAACTTTGCGAATTAGATGAATTAAGAAATTTGGATGCAGTGTATTCTGCTGACTCATTTAGAGCTATAGGTACTGCCAAATATGTGGCTGAAATGAATAATTTAAAGATAAAATTAGATGAAAGAATAAATGAAAGAAATTTAGGAGTTAAAACTATTAGTGAATTACCTAAAAATCAAACAATAACTTCTTTTTCAAATAAAGATTATAAGTTTGGTACAGGAGAATCTCTTAATGAGGTTGATATAAGATTTAATTCATTTATTACTGATTTATTAAATGATACTAATAGTAGGGTAGCACTTTTTATTCATGGAATAATAATGATGTCTTTTCTTCAAAATAATACTGAGTTTTTTTTTGATGGAAGGAATATGAAATTAATTTTTAATGATAAAGAGATATTTAATGATAAAATGAAAAATCCTATGGTTTTTAAAATAGATTATGATGCTAATGAAATAATAAATATTGAATTTATAGATTACGAAAAGAAATAATATATCTTTTTAGGAAAAATAACTATACTTTAAAGGAGATAAGTATGAATAATAAAAAAATTTTTCATTTTAATAATTTTGATTATAAATTACTATTATTTTTTATTCCTTTTTTAGTAATATTTGGTATTACTAAACAGTTTATAGATAATGATTTTTGGTTTACAATTAATCAAGGTAGATATGTTTTAGAAAATGGTTTTCCTAATCAGGTATTGTTTACAGTTCATTCTAATTTGGATTTTATTTATCAAAGTTGGGGTACAGGTGTTTTATTCTATACTATTTTTCATTATACTTCTTATATTGGAATCTTATTGATGGTTATCTTATTTGGAGAATTATTTGCTTATTTAACTTTTAAATTAAGTTATGAAATAACAAATAAAAAACAAGTTTCTTATTCATTAAGTATTATTATTACTTTAATATATTCTTTAACTTATTTAGTAACAAGACCGCATATAATTACTAGTTGTCTATTACTAGTAGAATTATTGCTATTAGAAAAATACTATAAAACTAATAATAAAAAATATTTATATTTTTTACCTCTCTTAGCATTACTTATAGTGAATATACATGGTATGTATTTTATGATCTTTTTAGTCTTTATGTTACCTTATATTGTTAATTTGTTTAAATTTAGTTTAGGAAATTTCATTTCTGGTTATAAAGAAATAAAACCTTTATTATTTACTTTTGTTATTTCTTTTATAATTGGATTTATTAATCCATATACATATAAGACTGTGTTTTATTTTTTATCTTCTTATGGAAATGAAATTATGAGGAAAATGGTTATAGAGTTAAATCCTGCCTCTCTTGCTGATGCAACTGGTAAATTTATTATAATTTTAATTGGTATAGTTTATGTTTTATATATAATTCTTGCTAAGAAGAAGATTCCTGTTAGATATATTTTATTACTTTTAGGTAGTACTTATTTGGCCTTAGATGCTGAAAAGAGTTTTAATTTGTTCTTAATAGGTAGTACTTTAGGAATTAGCTATCTATTATCTGGAAATGATAAGAAGGAAGAAAAAATATCTATTACTAGAAAAGGTATTAGTATTATTGTTTTTTCAGTTCTTCTTTTATCATTAGTTATTTCTTATGATAGAGTTAAGTTACCTTATGAAGAGTTGGGAAAATATTTAGAAGATACTTATAAAAAAAGTAATACTATCTATACTTCTTTAGATACAGGAGGATATTTAGAATATTTAGGTTATAAGTGTTATATTGATGCTAGGGCTGAAGTGTTTTTAAAAGACACTAATCATAAAGATGATATTTTTTTAGAATATTATTTATTACAAAATGGTATGATAAATCCTAAAGATTTTTTAAACAAATATTCATTTGATTTATTAGTAATTGATAAACAAAAAGAAATTCTTTATTACAAATTGGATAAAGATAATTACTCTTATAAAATGGTATATCAAGATGATAATTATGTTGTTTATGAAAGAAAGAAATAATAATTTACTTTCTTTTTTTTATGTATTTAATATATTGCTAATTATTGGAACTTTATCATTATTTATATTATTATTCTTTTTTATAATGATAACTTTTATTTATTATAGTATAATTTATTTATAACTATATACAAAGCCTATATATTGAAAGGATTTATATTATGTTAAAGAAACTGGATAAGATTAGTACTATATATCAAGGAAAATTAATAATTGATGATGATGTTAAAAACTCTATAAAAAAAGAATGGAATGAATTTATAAAAGGGAAAGATTCAAAAGATTTTTTTGATGGAGATATATATTGTGTTACTGATATTAATGATATAAATTTTTCAATTAATATTTGTAAAACAAAATTTTCGTGTTTGTATTATGCTAGAAAAACTAACAAGATTACTATTAGATCTTTATTTTCTGCAGGATTTATAACTACTTCTGATAATTATGTTTTTATTATAATTAATAATAGAGATGATAAACTTAATGCTATTGGAGGTATGGCTGATAGAAAAGATTTTATTAATAAAGAATTTGATTATTATAAATGCTTAGTTAGAGAATTTATGGAAGAATTAGGTTTTGATTTAGTTAATGATTTAAATTTTGATGTTATTTTTAGATTTTTAAAATATCCTTCTGGAGAAGAATTAAATAAAGCCTATTATCCTGTAGGAGCACTTTATGAAATTAAAACTAATTATACTAAAGATCAATTGATAGATATGTTTAATAAAAATAAACGTGATAGAGAAGTTAAAGAATTAAAATTTTTTAATTCTAATAATTATAAGGAAATATATTCATATAAAAGTAAAGCTGATTATTTAGATGAATTATTTTCTATATTATTTGAGTAACTTAATTTATTGAGGTGATACATATTAAAGATAAAATTATAGTTTTAATATATTCTTTTTCTCATTTTGTTGTTGATTTGTGTTGTGCTGCTTTTATTTATCATTTTTTAGTTTCTGAATTTGGTATTACAACAAAAGTATCTTTATTTATATTATTATATGATTTTTTAGCATTTGTTTTACAATTGCCTTTTGGTATATTATTTAATAATAAAAATAAAAATTCTTTTATTAGTATGGTTGGTTGTTTTTTAATTCTTATTGCTTATTTATTTAATATGATACCTATAATTCCTATTGTTTTGATTGGAGTAGGTAATGCTTTATTTCATATTGGTGGAGGTATAGATGTTTTAAATATATCTAATAAGAAAGCTTCTAAAATAGGTTTGTATGTTGCTCCTGGTGCACTTGGTTTATTCATTGGATGTAGTATTAATAAACTCAATTATCCTGTCTATTTAATAATAATTTTGTTAATTTTTACAATGCTATTATTAGGTATTTTATATAGAAAATATAATACTGATATTAATCAAGATGATATATCTGTTTTTGATTTTAAATTTAATAAAAGAATTATTATTTACCTTATATTTTTAACAATTTGTATTAGAGGTTATGTTGGTTTTATTTTGAATTATAGTTGGAAAAGTAGTTTTTCTTTATCATTATTAGCAGTTGTTATGGTTGTTTTAGGAAAAGCTATTGGTGGTTTGTTAGCAGACAAATTTGGTTTAGAAAAGATTGGATTTTTTTCTTTATTAATTTCTTCTATCCTTTTTATTCTTTCTTTTAAAAGTATGATAGTTGCTTTAATTAGTATATTATTATTTAATATAACAATGCCTATTACTTTGATACTTTTATCTAATTATCTAAAAAATTATGGAAGAGCTTTTGGAATAAATACAGTTGCTTTATTTTTAGGCAGTCTTTTATACTTTGTTGGTGTAGATGGTTTTAATATAGTTGTTTTACCTTTAATTGTTTTTATTAGTGCTTTAGTATTCTTATTCTTTTGTAAAGGGATGAAAAAGTATGATTAATATAATTACAAGCATTATATTATCATGTATAATAACTATAGGAATAGAATGTTCTGTTGCTAGTATATTTTTATTAAAGAAGGTTGAATATAAATATGTTGTAATTATTAATATAATTACTAATATAATTTTAAATGTTATATATCATTTAGTTTTATTATTAAATAATAATATTATTAATATTGTATATGTTATTATTGGAGAGATTGTTGTATTTTATGTTGAAGCATTATATTATGGAAAGTATTTGAATTTAAAAGTGAATAAATATTTGTTTTCATTACTTTTAAATTGTGTTTCATTTATAACTGGAATTATTATTCATTTAAATATGTAGGAGGAGTTTATATGTTCTTAGATGTAGTTAATGTAGAAGCAATGTATTTTGATTTGTTTGTTTTTGTTCTTTTTATAATGTTTATATGTTTTACTATTAGTAGATATAATGCTTATAAAAAGAATCCTATTCGTAAGATAAAAGTACAGTCTATAGTATTTTTGATTATAACTTTAATACTTGGTGCTTGGCTGTTTTTTTCGTTTACTTATAAGCCAAAACCTCGTCCTGAACCACAATGGAATAATATATCAACATATAAAGGTGACCAGCCGGGATCTGTTGATTAATATTTTTTAGATATTCTTTTTATAATTGGAATATCTTTTTATTTTTTTGTTTGTATGAGATATAATTAATTTGTATGTAATGAGTATATAGTATTGGAGAATATAATATGAACTTAAAAAGATATGATAATAAATGTATTAGACTTGTTGATGGATTAGGGGATATTTATGAAGGTGTAGCTAGACATGATAGTAGAGATTATAATTTTCATGAATATGGAAAGGATGAAGAAAGTATTCAAATGTCTCATACTATTTTCTTTAAATCTTTTATTAAGAAGATTGATATTATTGATTCTTTTTCTGATAAATATGGGTTACTTGAAGAATCTCTTATTGAATCTGGCATGGATATGGTAGATGAGGTACTTACTTCAGAAGATGATATTTCTATAAATAGATTATTATTATGTTTAGAAGATAAAATTAAATCTCTTTCTAAAAGTGATAGAGATGAGTTGATGAATATACTTGATACTTTTATAAAATATAATGATTATGATGATAATGTAAAGAAAGCAATTAAAATTAGAAAAATGATTTGATTTAAGGAGATTTTTATGAATTTTAAATTATTTTTTGAGGCACTTTTTAAGTATGTTTTTGGGTTATTAATAATTGGATTGTTATTGTTTTTACCTGGAACTTTTTCATATTGGCAGGGATGGTTATTCATTGGAGTTTTATTTATTCCTATGTTTATTCTTGGAATGATTTTAATGATTTTTAATCCTGATTTATTAAAAAGAAGATTAAATAATAAAGAAAAAGAAAATGAACAAAAATGGGTATTAGTATTAAGTGGTTTAATGTTTATTAGTGGTTTTATTATAGCTGGCTTAAATTATCGTTTTGAATGGTTTATATTACCAAATATTGTTACATGGATTTCTTCGGCAATTTTTATTGTTTTTTATATTTTATATGCTGAAGTTTTAAGAGAAAATTCATTTTTATTAAGAACTGTTGAAGTAAAAGATAATCAAAAATTAATTGATACTGGATTATATAGTATAGTAAGACATCCTATGTATACTGTTACAATATTTTTATTTTTATCTATTCCTTTAATATTAGGTTCTATTATTTCATTTGTTATTTTTTATAATAATCCTTTTATTATTATAAAAAGAATTAATAATGAGGAAAAAGTATTAGTTAGAGATTTGAAAGGATATAAGGAATATCAGAAGAAAGTTAAATATAAATTAATACCTTTTATATGGTGATAATTTGTTATAATAATTATTAAGGAGATTTTGTATGATTGAGATTAAAAATGTTACTAAAAAGTATGGAAGTAAGAAAGCAGTAGACAACGTTAGTTTTGATGTTAATGATGGTGATATTTTTGCTTTTATTGGGCATAATGGAGCAGGTAAAACTACTTTAATTAAATCTATTGTTGGAATTCATGATTTTGATGAAGGAGATATATTAATTGATGGAATGTCTATCAAAGATAATCCTGTTGAATGTAAGAAGTTAATGGCTTTTGTGCCTGATAATCCTGAAACATATGAACATATGAAAGCAATAGATTATATT
>JAFOMI010000032.1 GCA_017418945.1 Bacilli bacterium | reverse complement strand
TGCATTATTACTCTAAACATATATTTCACTCCCCACTATACTTCTACTTAATTATATCACATTTTTTGAAAATCTACTATTCGGAATATTACTAAAAAAGATGAGATTATTTCTCACCTTAATGTACGTGAATATCTTAATCTTCCGATTGTTTTATTTTATAAACTGCTACTAAATTATATTCATTTTCGTGATCACCTTCTACATATAATTCTTTGTTATATATAATGCTATTCTTCTCTAAACATAATTCTAGAAAACATATAAATATACCGATATCTATTTGATTATAATAAATAACCCTATCTTTTGGCATGATGCCTCTTTTTCCTTCTTTTCGATATCTATATATCTTTAATTCATTGTTTGATGATTCAACTCTCCACGGTTGTGTATTACATGCACTAGGAGTAAACCTAACTATATTAGCAATATCTAAATAACTGTTACCTTCCCATATTTCAGATAAATCTTTTCTTTTACTTTTAAACATATCTTTTCTAAATTTATCAGCTGAATCTATTTTTGCAATTGCTATCATAATAACAAAACTTAATCCGTCTAATTCTTTTTCATCAACTTTTCCTATTCCAAACCATAATGTGCCTATATTTTTTGATACTAAATAAAGATCTAATTGTTCTCCTAAATAACCTATATTTTGTAAGTAATTATCTTTCTTTTCTGAATAAAACAATATGCAATATTCTTGTCCTCTTTTACAAGTAGTTGAATCCTTAACAATTTTTATTTTTACTTTAATGTCATCTACAAGTGGTTTCAAATCATTAAACTTATTTTCTATATCCTTTAATTCAGCTTCACTGATTTTTTGATTCCCTATATTTCGGAACAAGTGAAATGATTTTCGTTTGAATATCATTTCATACAAGTTATTATCCATAAAACACCTCATTAACATTATACCACGAAAAAGAAGAATATTTTTTATTCTCCTAATATCTTTATATTACATTTCTTGTTGTTTAACGAGAACAACATAACTTACTCCCATCGGAGCAATTATTTTATCATTTGGATTTAATGTATTGTAATTATAAAAATAAGTATTATTAATATCATTATAATCTAAATGTTCATATATCAACATACTTGAATCATCAGCAATCTTTTCTATATCTTCATAAGAATATATAGATTTCATTTCTTCATTTGCTCCTTTTGCTAATTGTTGATTTATTTTTTCCTTATTTGTTTCCAAATTATTTGGATAATCAAATAAAATTATACTTCCTTTTGGAATAATGTTAGATAATTCCTTTATTGCACCATTAAAAACTTCTTTATCTAAATAATAACTTATTCCTAACATTGAACAAAATGTTTTTTCTAACGGACTATAATTACTATTTATTAAATCATCAATCCAATTATCATTGAAGTCTGTTTTAATGTAAGTAATGTTTTCGTTATTTAATTTTGATTTATTAATCCTACTTATTTTATCTTCTATCATTTCTTTTTTATCTAGTTCAAAAACATTCACTTTATTATTTACTTTCAATCCAGACATATCATAACCACTAGCTAATATTATATATTGTTTTAAACCTAAATTAATTTCATTCAATAAATGTTTTTCATTGAATATTGATCTTGCTAAAACAGAAGGTGCAAGATTATTATTAACTATCCATTTTAATGGATTATCACCATTGTAATTGGGATTAAAAAATTTAATCCCATTTTTCATATTGTTGGATATATTTTCTATTTCTTTTTCAGTTAAGATATCTTTTGCAAAAAAATCATTATAAATTTTAATATTACTATTTTGAGTATGATAATATCTTGCAAAGCAACTAATTAATGCGGTCATATTTTTATTCATATTTTTCCCTCCATATACTTATTACATCATTTATATAATAAATACAAGTCTTGAAAAAATGCTGATTTTATGGTAATATAAGAACATAAATAAAGAAGAAATCCATTTAAAATTTCTTCTTTTTTTCTTTATTATAAACGTAATCTCTTAATTTTACGATATCTTTAAATATATTTACTTGCTTCTTTAATACTTAAATCACTCATTTGATTTTTGTATCTATTAATAAATTCTTTAACCCAAGTAGAATTTGTCTTTGAATATTCTCTTAATGCCCAACCAATTGCTTTATTTATAAAGAATTCATCTGTTCCAAAGCAATTAATTATAATTTTTTCTAATAACTCATAATCAGTTTTATCCTTTAAATTTAATTGATGTTCGATAGCTGTTCTTTTAATCCAAATATTATCATCTTTAGACCACTCAAGCATTAAATCTTTAACTCTTAAATCTCTTGTTTCAATATCTCCAATAACTTTGCATAAAAAATCAATTGTATCCCACCAAGATTTATTTACTATATATTTTCTAATTTTAGGTATATCATCATAAGAAACATATTGTTTCATTGCAAGTAAATAATCATAAACTAAATATTGAAACTCTCTATGACTATCTTTATAACATATATTTAAAAATTCCCAATCGATAGTTTTTGACTTCTTTTCAGTTTTAATGAAATCATTATAAACTTCTTTTCTTTTTGGAGTAGGAAGTCCATAAAAATCAAACATATTTCTCATATACTTTGACATAGCAATAGCATTTTCTTTATCTTCTTTTGATTCAAACATTTTTTTAATCTCTAAATATTTATCCATAAGATCAACTCCTAATAATTATTATATCATGATATTATGATGTTTTTTAATTAACTTGGTAGTTCGCAATATTACTATTTTATGAGTAGATAGATCATCTTGATAATTCTTTATTATTTAAACTTATATCATATCTATTTTTTTCTAATTCAAATACATCTATATTTAATTTCCATTCAATATATTCTTTTATACTTATTTCATTATAATTAAGTTTTTGATTCATTACTCCCCAAGCTTTTGTATAATACTTTAAATATGTAACACTATCAAACCATACATTATTTAAAGTATTTATATCCATTTTATATCCTGGTATTAATTCTTCCATCCAGATGTTTGTATATATTAAGTCATTTGGATTTGTATATTCATATGGTTTTATAGCATTAACACTTACATTTAATATCTTTGCTAATTGTTCTAGTCTATCTTCTTTTGGTACTCTTTCATTTGTTTCATATCTTGTTATATGTCTTCTCCTCCTATCATCAGTAAATCCTAGTTTACCTGCCAACTCATCTTGTGTCATCATTCTAAGCTCTCTTACATAAGCAATTCTTGCTCCTTGAGATAAATCTTTTAATCTTGGTCTTATAAATTGTTCCATATATATCACTCTCCT
>JAFOMI010000031.1 GCA_017418945.1 Bacilli bacterium | reverse complement strand
GATATTAGTAAAGTTACTAATAATATAGAAAACACTATTCTTTCTGTTTGTGTAATAATTGTTATAACCATAATTAATGGCATAAACATGATCATTAAAAGAATATATGCTCTACTTAATTCAACTAATTTTTTCATCCTATCCTCCTATTCATGATTCCATTTTACTATATATAAATACATTTGTCAATACATTTTTTAAAAAATATTATAAAAATGTAGACATTTACTTTTTTAAATAAATGTGATATAATTATTATGAATGTAATAAAAGGTTACATTCGACTATTATGAAGTGATATAATACATTGAATTTAAAATAATACTCTGGGTGTCATCAACGTGAAGAGCGTATCCTGGAGATTATCTCGTGATGGAGTGTTTTAAAATGTATTATAATTACTTCTTTTTATTTTAGGAGGTTATAATGAATAATTCTTTTTATTATACATTACAACGTGTCTTATCTTTTAATGCTCTAATTAATATTATAATTGGAGAACGTGGAGTAGGTAAAAGCTACACTAGTAAAAAACATGTAATTAATAGATTCATTAAAAAAGGTGAGGAGTTTGTATATCTAAGAAGATATAAAACTGAACTTAAATCAAGTGTTCCTAAATTCTTTGATGATATTGTTGCTAATAAAGAGTTTCCTAATAGTGATCTAAAAGTTAAAAACAATATGTTTTATATAGATGGTAAGATTGCTGGTTATGCTCTTCCTTTATCTACTGCAAATATACTAAAATCAACTTCTTTTGCAAAAGTTAAAACAATTATATTTGATGAATTTATTATTGATAAAGGTTGTTATCACTATCTTCAGAATGAAGTTGAACAATTCTTGGATATTATAGAAACAGTAGGAAGATTAAGAGATATTAAAGTATTTATGTTAGGTAATGCTATTTCAATTACTAATCCATATTTTACATACTTTAATTTAACTCTTCCATATAATTCTGATATTGCTTTATTTAAAGATGGTTCAATACTTGTTAATTATATAAAGAATGAAAACTATAGAGAAATTAAAAAAGCTTCACGTTTTGGAAAACTTATTGAAGGTACAGAATATGGTAAGTACGCTATAGATAATGAATTCTTACGTGATTCTAAATCTTTTATACGTAAAAAAGAAAAATGGAGTAAGTTTTATTTTATTCTTATACTTAATGGTAAATATTATGGCGTATGGAATGATTATAAAAATGGATTCATGTTTATAAGTGAAGATTATGATCCTAATTGTCCTGTACGTTATGCTCTTAATACTAAAGATCATTCTGAAGCATCAGTTTTAATTAGAGTAAGAAATAGTCCTCTTATAAAATCTGTTATAGATCATTATAGATTAGCACGTTTGTGTTTTGAATCTCAACGTATTAAAAATATAGTCTTAGAAGAGTTAACTAGATATTTGACTTTTTAATGAAAGTGTGTTATATTATACATAGTTATTGATAGTGTAGAAATAACCTCTTTCTCAATCCGGAGCTCCCAAGTGGAGCTCTTTTTGTTTGTTCGCGTTTTTGTTCGTGTTTTATGACACGCCCGGCTGTTTTGGAGGTGTATAAATTTTTCGAGGGTCGTTGAGGTGGTGTTTTGCTTAGGACGCTCTGTGAGGCGTTTAGAGG
>JAFOMI010000030.1 GCA_017418945.1 Bacilli bacterium | reverse complement strand
GTAGTAAAAAATCTAAATAATATTCTAACTTCATATTATTTTTAATTTGTTCATTTCTAAATTGGTCAGTTGTAACTGACCAATTCAAATTCCAATATTATTTTATCATAAAAATTATCGTTCAAAGCCATCATCTTTACTTTTATAACTACTATACTCGTTTTGAATAATACTTAAATCATTATTATCAATAATTTCTTCCTCATATAATTTATCAATAATATCATCATATCTATTAGAAAAAAAAATTATCTTGCAAAAGCTTAATAAATTTTTTCCATAATTCCCTACTAACTATTGGTTCGACAACATCTTTGTAATAAATAGGAGTTTTATTTCTTTTACCATGAATAAAATCGCCCTTATATATTTCATTTTCAATTATCTTTAAAAGAGTACCATCGCACCAATTTGTTTTACCAAACACTTTTTCTTTGTTATATAAATTACTTATTGTTTTATATGAATTACCTTGATGATAAGATTAAATATTCTAATAACTTAATCCTTTGTTGCTTCATCTGGAACAAGTTTTTTTTCGACATGTTTATAACCAAATGGTGCCTTATGTGGAATATGTCCTTCTTTAATTGTTCCAGCCATTCCAAATTTAGTTCTTTCACTTGTTCTTTCTATTTCATTTTGTGAAACAGTTATTAATAATCTAGCAACCATTTTACCACTTGAATTAGTAGTATTAATTTCTTCATTGGCACAATCCAAATAAGCATCATTTTCTTCTAAAAAATTCATTATACCTTCTAAATCATAAACTGAACGGGTAAGTCTATCCAACTTTAAAACAACAATGGTATTACATTTCTTTTCTCTTATATCTTGTAGCAATCGTTCAAATGCAGGTCTAGTATTACCTGTTTTAGCCGATATACCAGTATCTTTATAAAGTTTATATATTTCATACCCTTTATATTCACACATAGCCCTTAATCTTTTTTCTTGTTCCGGTAAACTAAATCCTTCTCTTGCTTGATCTTCGGTACTAACCCTAATATAAAGACCAGCAATTTTCTTTTCATTATTCATCAAACATCAACTCCTTTTACTAAAAAAGAGAAGACAAATAGTATTTAATAAAGCCTAAATACTACTGACTTCTCTAAAGCAACAATATTATAAATATTTATATTTTTCTTGTTTCCTGCCATAGATGTACCTCTCTTTCTAGAGAATACCTCTTTCATTGGTTATTTATAATATCATTTTTTTAGATTTGTCAATTCCTTTTTAAGAGAATAAATAGTATTAAAGTTTAAGCTGATATTTTTATTTTGCGTTATTTTAATTTCTTTATATACTCTTCTAAATCTTTAACCTCAATAGAGGTTGATAAATTACCGATATATAGTGTTTTAGAATAATTGAATGCTAGAAAAGTTATTCCTTTAATAATAACTCTATGTGGTTCAATATAAGATAGATTACTATGTTCTATATTTCTTATGTTTCCATTAATTATCTTTGGTTTAGTATTACAAAAATCACATATAAACTCAATTTTTCTTTTTAGATCATCTTCAAACTCTAATGGTTTAGTAATAATATTAATCATAAAATATGTCCTTTCTCAAACAAAAAAATATCAACTTCATTTAGAAATTGATATTTTCTATGTTAAGTTCAAACATAAAAGTTCGAACAGATTTCCCAATGGAGGACCTAGTCGGATTTGAACCAACGATCAGGGAGTTGCAGTCCCGTGCCTTACCACTTGGCTATAGGTCCGTCCGAGATTAATTATAGCAAAAAATAAATTTGTTTACAATATATATTTAAAAAAATATAATTATTCTTCTTAATCAGTCATTGCTTGTGGTTTAACTTTTAATAAATATTCAGATAAATTTGTTTCAATTTCTGTTAAAGCTCTTGGATCAATATCAGATAATCTTATTAATTCTTTAACAGTATCAATATCTATTTTACCAAATATTAAACCTTTAAATACTTCAAAGTCATTAAACATATCTGGAGTTATAGATGATAATTTATATCCCCATAAAATATTCTTTTGCGCTATTAATAATCTTTTGTCAGTTAAAGCAATTAAACATGTAGAAAAAATATTAAATACATTTGGATTCTTTTGTGCAGGAAATATATAGTATATATTTTCTCCTGGATTTATATGTTTTGCAATTACTTTTGAATGTTGTCTAATTCTCCATGTAATTGTAAATGGATATTTTCTTAAAAAATCAGTTGTTCTGCCATAAATTTCTTCAAAAGTAACTTTGTTATTTGTTTCAGTTTCCATATTTATCCCTCTTTTCTAACTTAATTATACAATAATAAATTTTATTTTACAAACAAAAAGAAGATTATTGTTCTTCTTTTAATAATTTATATTCTTCTAATACTTTCATTGTTTCAAGTGCAAGATAAGTCGCTCTTGGATCTTCTTTATTATAATCCCCTATTAGTTCTATACCTTCACTTAATTCAATGAAGAATCCTCTTAAATTGTCTTCTTTTTCTATTTTTGTATTATGGAAATATTCAATATTATCATCAGAAGTAAATCCTGTATAGTAATATGTTTTTACTAATCTATTAACTACTCTTCCATCTTTAGTTTCATAATCTTTTAAATAGTTCTTAACAACTACAAAAGGTTCTATATCATCTAATAAAATATTTATATTAGTTTCTTCCATTACTTCTCTTTTTACTGTATCAACTGGATTTTCTCCTGGTTCAATTTTTCCACCAGGTAAAAAATAAACTCTACCAAATCTAGTAAATACTATTTCATCATAATCATTTCTAAGTACTATTCTAGATTTTTCTAAAACTTCAGTTACTTCTTCATCTTTTAATTTACCTTTATTAATTATTATTTCTTTCATCATTCCACCCTCATTATAAGTATATCATATAAAAAATCAAAATAAATAAAAAAATAGACGTTAAACGTCTATTTTACAATATTAAATCTTTCTTTAATTCTATCTTTACCAAGTAATCTTAATATTTCATATAAATCTGGAGTTTGACTTCTAGTTGTTAAACTTACTCTAATTACTGTTGATACATCCGCAACTGAGCCTTTAAAGTTATCTGGATTTTCTTTATATTCTTTCATATTAGATGCATAACCTAACTCATCGCTTAATTCCTTAACTTTATTAAACCAAGTTTCTTTATCATCATTTTCATCATAATATTTATCAATATATGTATTAATAATATTCTTTATTTCATTTATATCAGTTATTGATTGGAAATCATAACCATATTCTTCTTTATATTTATCAAATAATTCATCATACATATACCAAATTTGACCTTTAACATCAGAATACTTTTCATAATCTTTTCTTGGTTTCTTTTGTTCTCTTTCAATATTAAATATAGCTTTAGAATAATCAGGATATTTTTCAAGTATTTCTTTTAATTCAACATCATAGTTTTTAGCATATTCTAAAGTATTATTATAAACTTCTTCTTTTGTTAATCTACTAATATAGTTTTTAGAAATATTATATAGTTTTGGTAAATCATATAATGTACCCGCAGATGAAGAACACTTTCTAAAATCAAATGTAAAATCTTTTATTTGCTTATCAGGATTTTGATCATGCCATCCTTCAAAATTCGAATTAGTAATTGTTGCTAAATAAAGCATAATTGCTTCATTTGGAATACCATTTTCTGGATAAAATGATAAAGTTGCTTCTGGATCTTTTCTCTTACTTAATTTTCTTATTTTACCTTCATCACTTTTAGTAAGAGGTGCTAGATGACAATATTTAACAGGTTTAAACCCAAGTATTTCAAATAATTGAACATGTTTTGGAACAGATGATAACCATTCATCTCCTCTAAATACATGAGTTGTATGCATTAAATGATCATCTATAGCATGCGCAAAATGATAAGTTGGAAGTCCATCACTCTTAATAATTACTTCATCTATATCATTTTCTGGCATTTCAATAGTACCCTTAATTAAATCATTTACTTTAATCTTATTAAAGAAACTTCCTGGAGATTTAATTCTTATAATATAACTTTGTCCTTTATTAATTCTTTCTAATGTTTCTTCTTTAGTTAAATTTCTATCTTTTGCATATCTTCCATAAATACCAAGTCTTTGTTTTGATTTAGATTGTTGTTCTCTTATTTCATCTAATTCTTCTTTTGTTAAAAATGATGCATAAGCTTTACCTTCTTCAATTAACTTTTTAGCATAAGCTTTATAAATGTCTTGTCTTTTTGATTGAATATATGGTCCATATTTTCCTTTTTCTTCAGTTTGAGAAATAACACCTTCATCAAATTCAATTCCAAAAGGATAAATAGCATCTAATATTTTTCGTATACCATTTTCTACTGTTCTAGAAGTATCAGTATCTTCTATTCTAAGATAAAATACCCCATTAGTTTGTTTTGCAAAAGACATTGCCATAAATGCTTGAAATAAATTACCCATATGTGGTAATCCTGTAGGACTTGGTGCATATCTTGTTACTATTGCTTTATCATCTAAATCTCTTTCTGGATACATTTTCTCATATTCTTCCCAAGAATGCTTAACTCCAGGTAATAATAAATCAGCGTATTCTTTATTTGTCATATTTATTCCTCCTTTAAAATAAAAAAAGTCCCTATAACGTAAGGACGATTTATCGCGGTACCACCTTACTTCATAGAAACTATGCTCTTTTAATTATAACGTAATTAACGATTATTGATATGTGTAAGTTTCTTCAAATAACAATTATATCTATTTTCACCATACATAGACTCTCTATAATAATTTAAATTATTTTACTCTTCTTTCACTCAATTTAAATAGATTTTAACATAAATATAATTAAATGTAAATATTACAATCTTATATTATTAAAAGTCATATCATAACTATTATAAAATCTTTCTAAATATTCAATTTGTCTCATTTTAATCGCCTAATTTTTTTAATTCATTATTTAAAATTGAATATAGGTATATATTTATTTTCTTTTTAGTTTTAAGATATATAAATTCTTTATATCCATTTAATTGAATCATATATGCTTCATCTTCAATATTCTTTAATTTATAATCAATTATATCTATATGATCATCATATATAAACATTAAATCTATTATTCCATGATAAATAGTATTTTCTTTTTCATACATAAATTCATATTCTTTTAATATATCTTTTACATTACTAACATCATATATACTTAAAAATTTCTTAACAATATCATCTTTTGGATTTTTAAAATCGTTAATCTCAAAGACATAATGCATATTAGTACCAAAATCCATCTTTTCTTTTTCTTCTTTTGTAATTAATTTATTATGTTTTTTAGAAAAAGATAAATCTTCAATTAATTCTTTATTATTCTTAAATTCTATTAAATTAATTTTTTCTTTTGATTCATTTAAAATATTACTAAAGTTTTGTTTTCTTATTAATTCATAATCTTTTGTAATCTCAACATTCTCTATTGTAGTTATATAACTTGATAATTCTTTTTTAATTGATATAAGCATATCTAAGAAACTTCTATAGTTTAATCTTACAATATTATCTAAAACTCCATTACTATCTTTAGTACCATATTTTTCACCATTCATATCCGCAAGTATAATCATCTTTTCTTTCGCTCTTGTTAACGCAACATAAAATAGTCTTATTTTTTCAGATATTTCTTCTTTAATATATGAGTTTTTAATTAAAGTTTTATATATTGTTTCACCTATTCCCTCATTAAAATATGGTGTAATAATTCCATACTTATTATCAAACATAAATCTATCACTCATATCACTTATATTAAATCCATTATATAATCCAGCATAATAACATATATGATATTCTAATCCCTTTGATTTATGTATAGTCATAATTTTAACAGAGTCTCCTTGACTCTTATTACTAGAGAATTGAATTGTATAATTCTTTTCAATTATTTCATTTAAATAAGATGCAAAATCATAAATATCATAGCCAACACTTTCTTTTGTATTAACATAATCAGTTAAGTATTCTAATATAAACATATTTGACTCTACATTACCAATTTTTGTTAATTTATTAATAATATCAAATTCATCTATTAATAAGAATAAAATTTCTTTTATAGTTAAACTTTCTATATTTATATTTTTTAATTTTCTATAAACATCATTATCATAAAATATATTATTTAAATGCATATCAAATATAGTTTCATCATCATATTCAAATAAAAATGATCTAAGTAATGACATAAATGAATGTTTAAATTCTGTATCAAATTCTCTTTTCTTAATTTTAACTAATGATATAATTAAATTCTTAATTACTGTTAATAATACTTCATCATTTATTTTTTCATCTTTTAATATTGATAATGGAATATTATTATATTCAAATATCTTTTTATATAATGCAAAATCTTTTGATCTATCAAGTAAGATAACAAAATCACTATAAGTTACATCTCTTAATATTTCATTATCTTTATCAAAAACTTGATATTTATTTAAAACTTTATTTTTAATATCATTTGCGATAATAAAGATTTCCATTTCTTCTCTTTTATATATTGAATCTTTATCATAATCATAATTATATATTTCAAAATTATTATTTTGATTTGTTTTACCAGATTCATTATATGTTTTATTACCAAATACCATTTGATGAGAATACTTATAATCCGCTCCTCCAATAGTATCATCCATTATTAAATTAAATAATACATTTATATTATTTAAAGTTTCTTCTCTTGATCTAAAGTTTTTATTTAAATCTATTTTAATACCACCATTATTTTTTGAATAAGCATCATATTTATTTTTAAATATATATGGATTAGCATTTCTAAATCTATATATAGATTGTTTAATATCTCCAACCATATAAACATTATTATTAGATATTAATGAAATAAATTCTTCTTGTATATCATTAGTATCTTGATATTCATCTATCATAATTTCATTTAATGATTCTTTTATTTCATTTCTAATATCTTCATTATTTTTTAATAAATTTATTGATAATTTTGCAACATCATTAAATTCATATAAATCATGTTTAAATTTAAAATCCATTATTCTATTATTTAATTCTTTTATTATTTGAATTATTACTTTAACATAATCTTTTGTTAATAGTATTTGATTTTTTATTTCATCTTTACTAAAAGATGTCATATCTTTTATATCATCTGTTAATGATTTTATTTCTTTTTTATATTCTTTAGCTTCTTCATATTCTGTTTTTAATGTAGGTAATTTTACTGAAGAATATGATTTTATATCATCATAAGTAGTGCTATTTAATAGATTAACTAAAACTTCATTCATCTTTTCCATAAATTTCTCATCTACATAGAATGATAAATTATGTAATAATAATTTAATATTATCTATTTTATCTAGTAATATATTTTCATATTCTTTAACTATTTTATCTAAATATGTATCACTATAATAATTATTTATATATGTATTAAAATAATTATCTATATCTACAATTAAATCTATTTTTGAAGATAGTTTTAAAATGTATTTTCTTAATTCATTATCATTTTTTACAGTAAAATCATTTATAAATTTTAAGAATAATTCATCTTCTTTTAAATAATATTCTTCAAATATTTCTTCAAGTATTTTTTCTTTTTGATAATCGATCAAATCATTATCAACTATACTTAAATCTTTATTAATGTTTAATAAATAATGATATTTTTTTAATATTGAAAGAGCATAACTATCAAATGTTGTTATATAAGAAGAATCAAGTAATTCTAATTCTTTTGTTAGTCCTTCTTTTTTTATTTTTCTTCTAATTCTATCTTTCATTTCTTTAGCTGCAGCATTAGTAAATGTTAATATTAATAATTCATTAATATGAACACCATCTTTTAATTTTCTAATAACTCTTTCAGATAATACTGCAGTTTTACCAGAACCTGCTCCTGCGGATACAATTATATTTGAATTATCTAAATTAATCGCATCCATTTGTTCTTTAGTCCAATTAGGCATTATTATCACCTCCTAAAAAGTCTAAATCTTTAATTTCTTTTAAATTAACTATATTGTTTTCATTCATAAAACAAATATCTTTAAATTTACAAAAATTGCATGACATATTCTTATCACTTATTCTTTTTGGATTAATCTCAAAATCAGCATTTATAATTGAATCCCTAGCTTCATTAATCTTTTTATCTACTAAATCATATAAAGCATTCATTTGATTTTCTGTTAATAATTTAGAATAACTACTAAATCCATTTTGAGTCTTTGATAAACTTCTTACTACTCTACTATTTTCATAATTACTATCAAATTCTTTTAATAAATCTTCATCATAAATAGAATAACCTTGAAGTCTTAAATTTTCTTCTTTTTGGTCTTCAACTGTTTTCTTTTTATCTATATTGACTAAATTATTTAACATTTTTTGTAAATAAAAACCTATTACTTTAGAATCTTTAATTTCATTATTTTTTGATAAATATAAATAAACAGGTAATTGTAAGTTTAATCCATAATAACAATTATTTAATTTTAAGATAGGATCACCAGTTTTATAATCTACTATTACAAGTAATTTTTTACCATTTTCTTCTTTATACATTAATTTATCTATATAACCTATAAAAGAAACTTTTAAAGTAGTACTTTTATCTATTGAAAATCTATTTTCATATTTAGCTTCTTTTAATTTTGAATAACTATTTTGTTTTTTAATTACATTAATTATAAATAATAAATCTTTTTTTAATTTATTAATATAAAATTTTTCTTTATTATTTAAATCATATTTTTTTAAATACTCATTGTATTCTTTTTCAAAATCAAAATTATCTAAAAAACAAATTGATAATATATAATGAAATAAATTGCCCACAAACATTTCAAAAGTTGTTTTTGATGAATCTAATCTAAGTACATTATTTAAATAATATCTAAATTTACATTTATAAAATTCATCTATAGTTGAATAAGATAAAGTTAATTTGTTATTTAAGAATTTATGTAATTTTTCTTTATCTATTCCTTTAAATTTATTATCGTAAGTCATAAAATCAATATCTTTATAATTAGAATATAAGTATTCTAAATCTTTAGATTTTTCTTGATATTTTACTAAATTATCTAAATCAATTGATAATTTTAATTTATTAAAATTATCTGAATAATTATAAACAATATTATTAATTTTCTTAACTTCATAATTCATATCATCAATTAAACTTGATTTAAAATATTCATTAAATGGTGTTTTCATTTTATAAGTTATTTCTAAGTTTTTAATATTTTTTATTTTATTAATTAAATCTTTTCTAATAATACTATTCTTTTCATAAGTTAAAGACTTTTTTAATTTTTCTTTTAATTTATCACTTAAATAATCTTCATCTTTTGTAAGTTTAGGAAAATTACCTTCATTAAAACCTAGTATAAAATTATATTCATCATCTTTTGTATCGTTAATAGAAATAATCTCTATTTCATTTTTATATTTATTCTTATTATTTTTAATTTTCTTAAATTCATTTATAAGTATTTCTCTTTTTATATCTTTATCTATATCAAAATTATATTTGTTAAGTACTTCAATTATTTTATTAAATATATATAAATTATTTTGATTATTCATATCAAATTTTTCTTTAAGTAAATCTATATCTAAATTATTATCATATATATTAAAGAATTCTTTAACAATAATTGTCCCATAGATATTATCATCATAAGTATTTATATTTAAATTAAACATATTAAATACTTCTTTTAATATAAAAGAATATTCACTAGGTAAATCAATTATTTTTATTTTATTAATATTAATTCCTTTATTAATTAATTCTCTTATCTTACTAGATACATAAATAACTTCATCAAATATGTTTTCAAATTCATAAATATTATGTTCATAATTATTATTTGATTCATCAATTATTTTATAATTTAAATCTTTTATTAAATTTAAATCAAACTTATCTATAAAGCTATAACCCATAATATAAATTTGTTTATCTTTAACATACTCTTTAAAATAATCATTATATATTAAATAATCACTAAGTTCATTTTTTATTTTTACTAAATTATCTAATTTTTCCACATTATATTCTTTATTTTCAACATATTTTAAGTTATCTAATATAACTATAGCATTCTTATATTTATAATTATAATTTTTCATTAAATAATAAATACTTTTTTCATCATATTTAAAAGTTAAATTATCTATAAATTCTTTTAAAGAAAAAAATTTAATATTTTTTATTTCATTTTCTTTTGATAATTCTAATAAGATTTTTTTCTTTAAATTATTAGGTACTATATAAATAGAATTGTTTTTAAAAATCATATTACCACCATAAAAATTATACCATAAAAAAAGAGGTTTTAACCTCTTTAAATATGTTTATTTAATGTTAATTTCCTTTATTTCTCCATCAAATACTTTAGTCGCTGGTCCTTCCATATAAATATGTTCATCATCTTTATCATATGTTATATTTAAATTTCCACCAATTAAATTAACTTTTACTTTATTATTAATTAATCCATTAAAATAACACGCAGTTGTAGATGCACACGCACCTGTTCCACACGCAAGTGTAATACCAGCGCCTCTTTCATATACTCTCATTTTAATATTATCTTTATCAATTATTTCAACAAATTCTACATTTGTTCTTGCAGGAAAATGAGGATCATTTTCAATAATTTTACCATATTTATCTACATCTATTTCATCAACATTATCTACAATAGTAACTACATGTGGATTTCCCATTGAAATAAAAGTAAAATCAAAATTCCTATCTAATACATCTAGATTAACTTTTCTTAAATTATTTTCTTCTCTAAAATTAATAATATCGTCACTATCAAGTTTTGGTTTTCCCATATCTACTATAGCAGATTTAACTTCATTATCTTCTACATTAAGTTTTAATATCTTTATTCCACCAAGTGTTTCAATAGATACTTCTTTTTTCTTAGTTAAACCATAATCATAAACGTATTTACCAACGCACCTTATTCCATTTCCACACATTTCAGCTTCAGAGCCATCTGCGTTAAATATTCGCATTTTAAAATCACATTTATCACTATCACATATTAATATAAGTCCATCTGATCCAATACCAAAATGTCTATCACTAACAACAATAGATAATTCACTTGGATTTTCAATTACCTCTTTATTCTTAGTACAATCAACATAAACATAATCATTTCCAAGTCCATGCATTTTTGTAAATTTCATAAATATCTCTCCTCAATAATTTTTATTAATCAAAATCAAGAGTAAATATTTTCTATTAATACTTCTTAATATGACAAGTATTTTAATTATATCACTTTTTTTAACATAGCAAACAAAAAAAATGATTTTTATTATTTATTTATAAATCTAACACTTCAATATACTTTTTACTTTTTCTTATTATTTCTTTAACAAATATAGAAGGATTATTAAAAGAACAAAATAAATATACATTATTCTTACTTCTAGTTAGCGCAACATAAAATAATCTTCTTTCTTCTTCAAACTTATATTTTTCTTTCTCTAATATAATTTCAGTAATATCTTTTCTTTTATTTGGAAATCCATAAATACTATTTTCTAAATTTAATATAATTACATTTTCTTCTTCCAATCCCTTAGATTTATGAATAGTTTTATAATCATATTCTTTATCATTATAAATAATTTTATCATCAAATACTTTTAACTCATCATCTTCTAGTCTTTTAATATCATAACTATTTCTACTTAATATTAATACTTTTTCATCTAACTTATTAAGTAATTTTTTTAATTTAATATTCATATTCTTATTGTAATAAATTATTTTTATTGGTTTACTTAATCTTTTACTAGAATTAATACTTTTATTAATTTGATTCTTATTCTTAGAAATAAACTTAGTCGCAAGTAAATTTAATTCATAAGAATTTCTATAAGTATTAATAATCTTAATAGTTTTAGTATAACCAAAATACTTTTTGAAACTTGTTATCATATTTATACTAGATCCAGTAAATCTATATATTGATTGATAATCATCACCCACTGCGAATATCTTACTATTACATGATTCTTTAATTAGCTTAATTAACTTATATCTATTAATAGATATATCTTGATATTCATCAATTATAATATATTTATAATATCTTTTAAAACCATATTTATTAATTAAATCAATAGAACTATTTATTAAATCATTAAAATCAATTATATATGAAGAAGATAATTCTTCTTCATATATTAAATATATTATTTTTATTAATTTTAAAATATTACTATTATTCTTTTTTAATAATTTATCAAATATAAATTATCATAATTATTAGTTTTATATATATTAATAAAATTAGTAATTATATTATTAAAATATTTTAATGTTTTAGGATCTATACTATTAATAGAACTTAAAAATATTTCATCAATTATATATTCTAAGTAATTAGATTCTAAAAAATACTCTTTTTTATAATCTTTAATTATTTCTATAGCAAGTTTATGAAAAGTAAATATATCTATTTCATAGTTTATTTTATTTTTTAAATCATTTACTGAATTATTAGTAAATGATATACATAATATTTCTTTAGGATTAATATTTAAATTCTCTATTAAATACTTAATTTTAGCGCATATAGTAAGCGTTTTACCACATCCTGCGCCCGCAAGTACTAAAGTATTTAATTCATTTGTAAAAACAGCTTCTTTTTGATTATTATCAAGTACTTTATTATTAATTATATATTCTTCATTTATCTTTTCTTTTATAAACATCTTATTTAATTTATTACATTTATTAAAAGTAATAATATCAATTTTATTCTTCATTAAATTCTTAATTTCATTATAATCAATATATTTATTATTCATATAGATATATTAACTTTTAAATAAAAGAAATCCTCTATAGGATTGACTTTTATTTAAAATAATAATATTATTAAAATAATAGGAGATTATATAATGGGAAAGAAATTTAGTAGACTAATGAATATTTCATTAATTACATCTGTAATATTTATTTTGATAGGTTTGATGCTTATATTTTATACAAAACTATCACTTGATATAATTGCATACATAATTGCATTTATATTAATTATGAATGGATTTTTTAATATAATAGATGACTATAAAAATTTCAAAATATTTTATTTCTTCGATGGATTTACTTCAGGTTTAATATCAATTATTTTAGGAATTATAGTTATCGCAAATCCAAACTATTTTGCAATTCTATTACCAACAGTTATAGGACTTTGGTTTATATTAAATTCAACATTTAAATTAAGAATGGCATTAGCATTAAAAGATTCACGTAATAGTTATTGGATATTAACTTATTTATTATCACTTTTAACTATAATAGTTGGTTTATGTTTAATATTTAATCCTGAAGTTGCATCTCTAACTTTAACTAGAGTTATTGGTTTAATATCAGTAATATATTCAATATGTGATATTATTGATTCAATGATATTTAAAAAGAATATTAAATCAATTGCAAAAATATTTGAATAAAAAAAATATGGTTTAAAAAACCATATTTTTTTATTCATTTAACCAATCATCTACTTCAATTATTTCATCTAAATCAGAACCATAATCTCTTTTTCTTTTAATATCTTCTCTTTTTTTATATCCTTCTTTTACCCATCTAAAAATAATTGAATCAATATATTTCATATTTCTAACACCACTTAAAACTGCTTCTTTAAGTGCTTCTTTAATTAATTCTTCAGGTACATTATTATCAAGCCATCTATTAATAATTTCAGTTTCAGAAGAACCAAGTACTCTTCCAAATTCTTTTTCAAATACAGAATAAATATCATTATTAGTTTCTTCTGTCTTATTATCCATTATTATAGACGCTGCCTTATTATAAAATAAATCAGTAGATATAAATTCTTCAATTACTCCATTTTCTTTTTTCATTTCAATACTAATATAATTCTTTTCATTTAAAGAATTAATTAACTCTAATATCTTAGAACTATCTAAATTAAGTTCACTACCAATTCTTTTAATATCAAATGATGGATTATTTTTTTGATTAATAAAATAAACAAGCAATAAAAATTCTTCTCCATTTAAACCAAACTTAGAATAATTCTTTACTAAATAAGATGGAATAATTAAATCATCATTAACTCTAATTAAATCTTTTAATAAATTATCTTTCATTTTTATCACCATACTTTTCTATTACATATTGCTTTAATATATTTTCACTATTTTCTAATTCACCTTTAATAATCTTATACTCAATTTCATCTAAAATATCCCTTATATATTTTGAAGGTTCCATATTTAATAAACTACTAATATCAAGAATACCAATCTTAATATCATCTTTTTTAAATATAGGTAATTTAGCATAATTATCTAATATTTCTTTTTTATCAATATCAAATATTTCTCCTACTGTTAAAGTAATACAATTACCATATTTATATAAAATATATGAATCTATTTTACCATAAACAAGAATTTCTCTTATTTTTTTAATAGTTTCCATTTCTAATTTACTAAATGGATAATTAGATGAAAAATCAAGTTGTGCCCACATACCAAGTACATCAGAAGTTTTCTTTATATTCTTATATTTAGATATTTCTAAATACTTATCTAATTTATATTTACTAATTAAATCTAATCCATACTTATAATTATTTGATCTAAATATAGAATTTAATTCAGATTTTTTTCTATGAAAAGATAAATTTTCTAATAACTTAATATGTTTTTTAATGGACTTATCTAATTTTTTATCAATATTAAAATTTAAAGTACAAGCAAAACGTACCGCTCTTAAGATTCTAAGAGAATCTTCTTCTATTTTTTCATTAGAATCTCCAATACATCTAATAGTTTTAGATTGAATATCTTTTTTTGCATTAAACATATCTATTATATTACCATCTTTATCCATACACATAGTATTAATAGAAAAATCTCTTCTATATAAATCTTCTTCTAAATCATTAACATATTCTATTTTAGAAGGTTTTCTATTATTCTTATATTTAAAATCTTTTCTAAAAGTAGTGATATCAAAGTGACTTTTTTTATATTCAAGTTTTACTGAACCATAGTTTTCATCAATAATAATATTTCTTTTAAATATCTTAACTAAATCCATGGGTTTAGCATTTGTGCATATATCTATATCTGTTGATGTTTTAGATAAATAAATATCTCTAACATAACCTCCTACTATATATGCTTCAAAACCATGTTTTTCAATTAATTTTAATACTTCTATAGCATTTTCAAACACAAATCTCACCGTCTTAATTATAACACGTTTAATAATAATTAGTAAATGAAAGATAATTATATTTTTTTTACAAAAAATATCACTTTTACAAAAAAAGTATCCATACAATACGTGGATACTTATAATTCTATTATGCCACAAAAAAACCATTTATAATGGTTTTTTTAATTACTTATTGATTGCTTCTTTTAATTTAGAACCAGTTTTGAATTTAACTGAGTTGCTAGCAGCGATTTTAACAACTTCACCAGTTCTTGGGTTTCTTCCGTTTCTAGCTTCTCTTTTTGAAACGCTGAATACACCAAATCCAGTTAAAGTTACTTTATCACCTTTCTTAAGAGTTCCAGTTACTACTTCAATGAAAGCTCCTAATGCTCTTGAAGAATCAGCTTGAGTTAATCCTGATTTAGCAGCAATAGCTTCTATTAATTCTTGTTTTGACATAATAATTTACCTCCATTTGTCATTTCTATAATAAGCAATCTATGCTTATATATATAAAATATCATTAAATTGAAATAAAATCAATATTTT
>JAFOMI010000029.1 GCA_017418945.1 Bacilli bacterium | reverse complement strand
TAATGCACCTAATATTGTCATAATTTCTTTTATGTTCTTCCCACATATTGTTGTTTTTTCAATATCATAAGGAACATAATAATCATAGCCATCACTTGTTTCTTTTCTTTCATACAAATTATAATCATAAATATTTTTCATAATCTAATTCACTTCACTTTCTATTTATTGCTTTTAAATTCTTTAGTCATTATTTTAATTTCTTTTTTATAATTTACTATTTCGTCAGCATTTCTCATCATTTGTAATTTATCTTCTGCTGACATATCACTTTTATATAATAATGCTACTAATAAATTAACTCTCTTTTCTAAACTATTTTCTTTCATAATTATTTACCCTCCTTTACTAATCTATAACATTCTCTAACATATTCTATATTATTTATTCCTTTTACTTCTTTTATTCTTTGAATTGTATTAAATGTATCCATATCAAGAAATGCCCCTAGACACACTAAATTAGAATTTCTTTCAATGTTATATAATCTTTTATTAATTATCCATTTTTGCATTTTTCTCATTATTATTACCCCCATTATCTCTTAGATATATTCTTTTAACATCTTCTAATACATCATCAATATTCATTTTAGTTTCTTCTACGTATTTATTATCTTCTTCTAATCTTTTTATTTTATATTCTAAATTAGTTATCTTGTTTCTTAATTGTTCATTACAATAGTGTTCATATTCTAGGTCTTTTTGATATTGTTGCGTTTCTATTGATACTATTAAATCTACATCTTCTTGACTATATATTAACTTTTTCATTCTATTTCCTCCATTAATTTCAATATTTCTTGTTCTTCAATATTATATATTTTACTATAATCTTCATCTTCTATTGCAAAATGATTTATTGTTTCTTTTATCTTATCTAATACTTCTTTTTGTTTATTAAATTTTTCAATATCTTTTTCATAAGCATTTATAATATCTTGAACATCTTGTTGTGATAAATCTACATATACTTTTTTACTCATATTATTTACTCCTTGTTCATTTAATTTTTCTTTTTTTATCTTTAACATATCTATTTAATCTCCTTTTTAAATAATTTATTGTATTTTTTAATACAATTTTTAATTCCTATATTATCACTAAAATCAGTACTTGGAATATAACATTTACCCGTATAACTCCAAAAACTCATTACTACTTTATTGTCTTTGTATAGATTAAAATGTCCTATACTTTCATTACATAATTTATAAGGTATGTTATTATCTTCAAATTGCTTCTTTGCATATTCTAATCTATCATTAAAACAATTTTCTCTTTTTTCTCTTGCTTGTTCTTTTAATATAGGACTTACATCTCTCCAATAATCTGCTAATGTATCATTATCCATATTATTTACTCCTTTAAAGTTATACAAAATGTATTCAAATCATAATCAAAATACATATCTACAATTTCTTTTTTTAATGTGTCTTTATTTATAAATTCTTTGTATATGTCTTGTTTATATTCATCTTCTGAATAGTCATATATACCAAATTCAACCCACTTTGTACTATTTCCTATTTCATCACTTAAATAAATCCTTATAATATTTGTGTCTAATCTTTTACTTTCATTCTTTACATCATCTCTATAATTTCTAAAATTATATAAATCTAAAAATCTTTCTAATGTTAATTTCATATTATATTTACACCTGACTTTCTAAAATAGTGAATTAAATATACTTCTTAATGTATATTTCCATTTACCTTTTTTAAATTCTTTACCATTAATATAAGTTTTATTATTACTTTGAATTACACAATTTTTAAAAAATAAACTTTTAGGTTGTTCTACCTTTTTGCCATTAATCCATAGTTCATTATTTTTTTGAACTATACTTTGAATATTCATTAATCTAATTCACTTCACTTTCTAAATTATTTATTCCATAGATTTTCTTTATCTATTTGTCTAATTTTTTCAGTTATATAATCTTTTTCAGCACACTTTAAATTTGTTAAATGATTTAAACTATCACCTTTTATAAAACAGAATATTTCAGTATGATTTTTATAATGCCTAGGTTTTGCTAATATTTTTATTTTTGTATATGCTTTACCCATAGAATTTTTTTCATATTCTACTTTTGTATCAACATTATTTCTAATGTGAATGTTATGTTCTATTTCTTTAATTAAATTTTTAGCAAAATAATTGTCTAAAATATTATCTATTAATTTCATATTTATTTCACTTCACTTTCTATTCTTGTGGCATTTCATATACATAAATATCTTTATTAATTGGTTCTAAATCAAATTTTTCAGCACCTATAACTGGGAAAATGCTATTTAATTTTTCAAAATATTTTTGTGCTTCAATTAATTCAT
>JAFOMI010000028.1 GCA_017418945.1 Bacilli bacterium | reverse complement strand
CTAATCCATTTTTAATAACATTAACGCCGAATGTTTCAATAAATCTTTTCATTTGTAGAGTAAATATTTTACTTGCTGTTACATAACTTTGATTCTGGTCATCAATTAATATAGTAACCATTTTACGTTCTTTATCTTGAATAACTTCCCCTTTATCATCTACAATAGGAACTTCAAGTTCTCTTTCAAACTCTTTAATTACGACGTCAACTACTCTAATAGCTTGACCAACACAATCATTAATCTTAAAATCACAATCCTTATTATCTAAATTGTATAAAGTTTTAACATCTGTAATATCTAGCGTTGTATAGGTTTTCTTTTTAGTTTTACTTGCGTTTGCTAGTGTACCAAAACCACTAACAACCATTTCGTCCTTTTCTTCGTTATTCTCTAAATTCTCTTTCTTAATTTCATTTTCCATATTTCTTAATCCTCTTTTCTTAAATTATTTATTTCTTTTATAGCGTCTGTTCTCGCTTGTTGTATTTCCTCGTAAAGTTCACTTATTCTCGCTTGTTGACATATAATTATTACTAAATTACCCATCAGCAATAACACATATAAAATTCACATCTCAATCACTCCTTTCCGTATGTTTCACGTGAAACTATTTTATCACAACATCATATTTAATTCCATTTAGTTTTAAACACAATGTTATTAACTTCATCAAAAACCAAGAATTGGTTTTATGTAATTGTTTAGCAACTTCCATCTTTTCAGAAGTCAATGACTTATATTCATATTCTATTATTTTATACTTCCAAAGATTCATCATTTATTCTCCTTATTTATGTAATCTATTATTTTATTTATTTTATTTTTTAATGTTTGAATATCTAATGTTATTTCTTGCATTGTTAATATAGTTTCATAATTTTCTTTTTTTACATAATCATCACAATTTAAAATCTTTATTTTTTCTATCTTCTTATCTTCTTTGTCGTAAATATATTTCATATGACTATTATATATTTCTTCTACTCTTTCATTAAAAGTTTTATCTTCTCCTTTTAGTTCTTGTAATTTATCCTGTAATTTACTTGCATCAAATATTTTCATTCCTAATTCATCATAAATATATTCTTCATTTATATATTTTTCTAATTCATTTATGATATTATTTAGTTTATTCCTTTCCGTAGATAATTCAATATTTACTTTATTAAGATAATTGTTATCTTCTTTTAGTCTTTCTATTTCTTGTTTATAGCATTCTTCTTGTTCTTCTAATCTATGTTTTAAATATCCTGGTGTTATTGCAGTAAGTTCTTTAATCACTCTTTATCACTTCCTTACTTAAATAAAATTCCTGCTATTATATAAGGTAAAATTATAACAATTACACAAACTACAAATAATATAATATAAGCAATTTTTCCTTTTGTTTCATCACTCATTGTTTTCTCCTTTTAGTTTTCTAAATCTTTTTAATACTGATTTTAAAGTGGCGTTAATATCTATATATGTATTGTGTTCTAGACCTGTATCTTCCTCTTTAATGTTTACTTCTCTTTCTAATTCTTCTTCAAAATCTTCTATGATATTATTTAATCTTTCTATTTCTTTGTATGCTTCTTT
>JAFOMI010000027.1 GCA_017418945.1 Bacilli bacterium | reverse complement strand
CTTATTATTTAAATGGTAGCGACGGAGGGGGTCGAACCCACGACCTTTCGGGTATGAACCGAACGCTCTAGCCAACTGAGCTACATCGCCATCTCAAAATTACATAAAAGATTATATCAAAATAAAAAAAAATATACAAGTATTTTGTATATTTTTTAAAATTATTTATTCTTTTTTAATAAATCTCTTATTTCTTCTAATAAAATAGTTTCATCTGATTTAACTACTTTTGGAGTTTCTTCTGTTTTCTTTTTACGAGCACCTACTAATTTATTAACTGCTTTAAGCATTAAGAATAATACTAAAGCCATGATTAAGAAATTAATAATAGCTGTTACAAAATGTCCCCAATTTAAGTATTGACCACCCCATATTTTTAATTGACCTTTTACTTCAGCTCCTCCAATAGAATTAATAATTGGATTAATAAAGTCATCAGTTAAAGCAGTTACTATTGATGCAAAAGCAGTACCTATAATAACACCAATAGCCATATCCATTACATTTCCTCTTAAAACAAAAGTTTTAAATTCACCAAAGAAACCTTTTCCTTTTCCAGCTACTCCTTTAATCTTTTCTTTATCAATTTTTTTCATACTATCACTCCTTACCTATATAATAACACAAAATAAAAAAAGATAGTAATAATATTACTATCTTATGAATTTAAAGATTCTGTTTCATATAGATTTTTATATATTTTATTTGTTTTTAATAATTCATCATGACTTCCAGATCCTACTATCTTACCATCATCTACTACATAAATTATATCAGCATCTTGTATAGTTGATAATCTATGCGCAACTATTATAATTGTATGATCTTTTACTAAATTATCTATTGTTCTTTTAATATATTCTTGTGAATTATTATCAAGTGCACTAGTAGCTTCATCAAATAAAATAACTTTTGTATCTTTAGTTAATGTTCTAGCAATAGATAGTCTTTGTTTTTGACCACCTGATAAATTTACTCCTCCTTCACCAAGTAATGTATTATATTTCTTTGGTAAAGACATAATATATTCATCTAAATATGCTTTATCAGAATACTCTTTAATATCTTTTAATTTAATATTTTTATTAACTATTTTAAAGTTATCTTTAATAGTTCTATTAAAAATAAATGGTTCTTGTCTTATGATAGATATATTCTTTCTTAATGACTCTTCATCTAAGTCTTTAATATCTACTCCATCAAGTGTTATACTTCCTTTATTAACATCAAATACTCTTGTTAATAAATTAAATAAAGTAGATTTACCTTGGCCAGATTTACCAACAATCGCAATCTTTTTATTAGGTTCTATTTTTAAATTAAAATTCTTTAAAATATTTTGTTCTCCTGGATATCCAAAATATACATTTTTAAATTCAATAATACCTTTAGGATTATCTAACTTAATTTTTCCATATTTCTCATCTTCAAATTTCTTATTTAATAATATTTCGTTAATTCTACTTAAAGATACAGATACTCTTTGATAAGTTTGATTTAAATCCGCTAAATTATCTATTAGATACATGTATCTATAAACATAATATGTCATTGCGATAAAGAATGTTAAATTTGTCTCTCCTCTATATAATAATATAGCACATGTTACAAATACAGATATTTCCATAACTACTCTTAATAATCTTGTTAAAATACTAAATTTTATATCAAGATTAGTTTCATCAACTGATTTTTTATATAATGTTGAAACAATCTCTTTCATTTCATTTACTAAGTTTAATCTAATACCAAGAGTTTTTATTTCTCTAACTCCTCTAACTGATTCACTAGTTAAAGATGCAAACTTATCTTGTTCTTTTTTTCTATTTGAATGAGCTTCTTTCATTTTTGGATTAAAATAATGCATAATTATTATTAAAATACTCATAAGAACTAATATCTCAGTTCCAACAATCCATGAATTATAGAATATATAAAATAATAATATAAACGCCGCAAAAATTTCCCCAAAAGCTGATATTAATTTTCTAAATGTAAATGATAAAGCATCCGCATCTGTTGTTATCCTATTAATTATTTCTCCTGTAGACATTTTTTCATATGCATAAGATGGAAGCATTAATGTTTTCTTATATGTTTCATATCCTATTCTTCTTGATAATTTACTTTCTAATTTAACAAGACCATTTGATGAAACAATCATTAATATTCCAGTAAATAAAACAGAATAAACAAAATATATTAATAAATATGAAAGTGAATTATAAATATCTAACTTTGATATTGATTCAACTGCTCTACCATTTAAATAACCAGAAAATACTGATGTAGATTCTACTAATAAAAGTAATATACAATAAAATATAAATTTCTTTTTATCTTCTTTTAATAAATTTAAAACTGGTTTAAATTCTTTTAGTTTTTTCATATAATCACCTCTTTCATTCCAATAAAAAAACTACTATTTCTAGTAGTTAGCAAGCAAAAATAGGAGCAAAAATATTTTGACCCAACTTCATCTTACTAACTTTAAACAAATAAAATAAATTTAAAAATCTTATTTTCATATTTTCACTCCTTCCTCTTTAAATTCAATTTAATTCTAACAATCATAAATATATTTGTCAAGAAAAATATCATTATGTTTTATAATATGATATAATCTATATGGAGGGTATGATATGAAAGTAAAAGAAAATGACACTAAAAAGAAGAAACATCTTTCTAAAAGAAAAAAAGAAAAATTAAGAGCAATTAGAAAAGAAGAAAGAGCAAAGAAAAGACTTGAAAGAAAAAACAATAAGAAATATGACTTAAAACCATTCTTTGGAGGTATGGCAGTTGGTACTGCAAATATTATTCCTGGAGTATCTGGTGGTACTATGCTTGTTATATTTAATCTTTTTGAAAAATTAACAAATTCAATCAGTGATATTTTTAAAAAGAAAACAGATACTAGAAAAGAAAGTATAATCTTTATTTTAAAAGTATTAATTGGAGCTGCTGTAGGAATTATATTATTTGCAAAGATATTAGGATTTACTCTAAAATACTTAGAAGCAGAAACAATTTTCTGGTTTATGGGATTAATTTTATTTAGTATACCTATTATTATAAAGAAAGAAATGACTAATCAAAAATTTAATATAGTTTTCTTTATTATAGGTTTATTAATAATTGGTTGCTTAGAATATTTTAATTTAAAAGGCGGCGCAAATAATTCTAATAATGATACTGGAATAATAAGTTATTTAATATTAATAATGCTTGGCTTTATTGGTGGTGCATCTATGATTTTCCCTGGTATATCAGGATCAATGATAATGCTTGTATTAGGAAAATATGAAATGATAAGAAGTTATATTGATAAAATAACTACATTAGATATTAATATTTTTATTAAGCTTGGTATATTTGGAATTGGTGTTTTACTTGGAATTGTAATTAGTTCTAAAGTATTATCTTCTTTATTAAAAAATCATAAAGGTAAAACTATAAGTTTAATTTTAGGATTTATTATTGGTAGTGCATTAATACTTCCTTTAAACTTAGAAAATCAATTAGTATTTACTACAGAAAAAATATATGGTTTACTTGTAAGTTTTATACTTGGTGGTATTGTTATTTATTATTTAGATAAATTAGAAAAAAAGAATTTAGATTAACTAAATTCTTTTTTTATGACATTAAACTATTAAAATAATTTTGAAAATTATTTTGAACTTTTGATAACAATTCATTTAATTTTTTTGAATATTTTATATACATATTATAATCTTCATATTCTTTTAACTTTTCAAATAAAGTATTTATTTCATCATCAATATCATTATAAATATGATTACTCTCATATAATACTACCTTTTTTTGTAATTCTTTAATTTTATTAACAATACTATTTATTTCTTCATTTGATTCTATCTTATTTAAATACTTATTATAATTATTATATTCTTCTGAATCTATTATTTCTTTTTTTAAATCAATAACATCATCTAAAATATTATTCATTTATTACTCCATCTAAACTCCAAGTTTTAGCATCAGTAATTTTAACATTTACTATTTTACCTATATTATCTTTAGAGCATTCTACATTAACAAGTTTCATAGTATCTGTATAACCTGCGCACATATTTTCATTCTTTTCAGATACACCTTCAATTAAAACAGGAACAATGGTATTAATCATTTTTTCATTACTTTCTTTATAATACTTATTAATTAATTCATTTAATCTAGCAAGTCTCTTTTCTTTTTCTTCTAAAGTAACATTATCTTCCATTTTTGCAGCTGGTGTATTTTCTCTTGGTGAATATATAAATGTATAAGCACCATCATATTTACATTCTTTAACTACCTCTAAAGTTTCTTCAAAATCTTCTTCTGTTTCTCCTGGGAATCCTACTATTATATCTGTAGTTATTGTTGCATTCTTAACTTTATCTTTAATCTTATGAAATAATTCTAAATAACTTTCTTTAGTATAACGTCTACCCATTAATTTTAATATTTTATTTGAACCAGCTTGTACTGGTAAATGAATATATGGCATTACATTTTCATATTTTGCAATTACATCTATCATATCATCTGTAAAATCCCATGGATGAGATGTAACAAATCTAATTCTTTCAATACCTGTTTTAGCAACTTCTTCAAGTAATTCTGCCATAGTAATATTATCATCTAAATCTTTACCATAAGCATTAACATTTTGACCAAGTAAAGTTACTTCTTTATAGCCAAGTTTAATTAATTCATCTATTTCTTTTAATATATCTTCTTTTCTTCTGCTTCTTTGTTTTCCTCTTGTAAAAGGTACTATACAGTATGTACAAAATTTATCACATCCATACATAATATTAACAAATGCTTTATACATACTATCTCTTTTTACAGGAAGATTTTCAACTATATCTCCTTCTTTAGAGAACACTTCTATTACTTGTTCATTTTTATCTATAGCTTCACTTATTAATTTAGGTAAATTCTGAATATTATGAGTACCAAATACTACATCTACCCATTTTCTTTTTCTTTCAAGTTCATTAACAACAGATACTTCTTGAGCCATACATCCACCTATTGCTAAAATAATGTCTGGTCTTTTTTCTTTCATATGTTGTACTCTACCTATCATACCAAACACTTTATTATGAGCATTTTCTCTAATAGCACATGTATTAAGAAGTATTAAATCAGCTTCTTCCATATTATCAGTTTCAGTAAATGACATATCTTCTAGTATTGCTTTAATAGTTTCACTATCTCTAACATTAGCTTGACATCCATAAGTTATAATATGATATTTTTTTCCTATTCCTAATTTACTTAATTCATTATTCATAATATAAGCATCAGTTAATACTTTTACTTCTTCTTTAGTTCTTTTTCTAGCTTCAGAATAAGAGGGTTTAATTTTTTCCATAGTATACCTCCAAACAAATGGTATTATATCATAAAAAAATAACTTAATAAATAAGTTATTTGTTTCTTTATAATATTATTATTTTAATTTTTTTGAATTATCATTTTCCCAAGATAATTTTAATCCTTTCCCTCTATTTTTCTCTCTAGCTTCCAAAAATCTTTGCTCTTGCTCTTTTGTTTTAAATGCTGAAACAAGTATTATATTATCTTTTGACTCACTAAACACTTTTGAATATTTTTTTAATCTATCTTTATTATTCATATAATCTCCTTTATTCATTTATATTAAATTTATTAGCAAGTAATCTTTTCATTACTATTTCTTTTGGAGTCCAAAAACTACATTCTAATATATATTTTTGATTTCTATTAAAGAAATATTTTATTAATACATAATCATTTACTCTTTGTTTAATACCTTTTTCTTTATAAAGAAATGGACAAGTAAATAATTTACATGCCATGCATGTTTTCATAGTACATACACTATTAATTAAGTATTTGCATTTACCTCTACCTTTCCATTCACAGCATCCATTTTTGTGATTTGGATTTTCTTTTTTAAATCTTATACATACATCATTTTCAAATTCACAGTAATTTTCATTACATATTCTATCATCTAATATTTTACATACTGTATCATAAATATAGTTATATCTATCTTCTCTATTCTTTATATTAATCGCATTTTTTATCATTTCTAAATCCTCATTAGTATTTCCATTAATTACTAATTCTAATTTTTTTCTATCACATAATCTAATTAATTTCTTAGTTTTTTTAATTGTCTTATCTACATCAAATACATGTAATAGTAATTTATTATCTTTTATTTCATATTTCATAAAAATACCTCTTTATAATTATAAATAAAATAAGAAGATTAATCAATCTTCTTATTTATTATTTGGAACTAATTTATCTTTTCCACCCATATACGCTCTTAAAGCTTCAGGTATTTTAACTGTTCCATCTTTTTGTAAATTATTTTCTAAGAACGCAATTAACATTCTTGGTGGAGCAATAACTGTATTATTTAATGTATGCGCAAATTCTTTATTACCTTTTTCATCTTTATATTTAATTCCAAGTCTTCTTGCTTGAGCATCTGTTAAGTTTGAACAAGAACCTACTTCAAAATATGTTTTTTGTCTTGGACTCCATGCTTCTACGTCACATGATCTATATTTTAAATCAGCAAGATCTCCTGTACAACAAACTAATTTTCTAACTGGAATATCTAATGTTCTAAATAATTCTACAGTATAATTTAACATTTTATCATACCAAGCTTCACTATCTTCAGGTTTACAAATAACTATCATTTCTTGTTTTTCAAATTGATGTATTCTATAAACTCCTCTTTCTTCTATTCCATGCGCACCTACTTCTTTTCTAAAGCATGGAGAATAACTAGTCATAGTTATTGGAAGTTCACTTTCTTTTAATATTTGATTTTTAAATTTTGCAATCATACTATGTTCTGAAGTTCCAATTAAGTATAAATCTTCTCCTTCAATTTTATACATCATAGCTTCTTTTTCTTCAAAAGACATTACTCCATTAACAGCATCACTTCTTATCATATATGGAGGTATACAATAAGTAAATCCTTTATTAATCATAAAGTCTCTTGCATAACTTAATACTGCTGAATGAAGTCTTGCAATATCACCAACTAAATAATAGAAACCATTACCCGCAACTCTAGCTGCAGCTTCTTTATCAAGTCCACTAAAGCTTGCCATAATATCTGCATGATATGGAATTTCAAAATCAGGTACTACTGGTTCACCAATATGTTCTATATCAACATTTTTACTATCATCTTCTCCAACAGGTACATCATCTGCTACCATATTTGGAATCATATACATTATTTCTCTTATTTCTTTACTTAATGTTTCTTCTTTTTCTTCTAAACCTTTTAATTCTTCATTAATACTAGTAACTTTAGTCTTTAAAGCTAAACCTTCTTCTTTTTTACCTTCTCTCATTAAGGCACCAATATTATCACTAATATCATTTCTTTCTTTTCTTAAGTTATCAGCTTTAACTTTAACTTCTCTATATTCTTCATCTAATTTTATAACTTTATCAACTAATTCCAATTTTTTATCTTGAAACTTCTTTTTAATATTTTCTTTTACCTTATCAGGATTTTCTCTTAAAAATTTAATATCTAACATAATTATTTTTCCTTTCTATTTAAACTCTTAATTTTTGTTTCTTCAAATCTATATTTTTGTTTTACATTTGGATATTTAACATGATCTACTTTAGATAGAAACATATCTTTTGGTCTAACATAAACTCCATAATCTCCATATAAAGCTTTATATATTACCAATTCTTCTCTTGTTTCTGAATGAATTGCTGTTCCAAGCACTAAATATAAATCTCCTTTAAAATGTTTATATACAGCACCTTCTTTTAATTTTCTCATAAATCCTCCTTTTAATACAAAAAAAGGATAGTACTAAGGAGTGCATAAGCACGGTACCATCCTTTATTTAACTTAATTTAATAACGGTTTTTAACCGGACACTATTAATGTCACTAATAGGTAGATTCATAAAACATAATTATTATTTCTCACCAACCACTAACTCTCTTAAAATTATTATTTTTATTACTAGTCCTACATCTTTGCTTTACAAATAAATTTTATTACATTTCTTTTTTTTAGTCAACATTATTTTCTAAAGATAATATTTTTCTTTTCTTTTT
>JAFOMI010000006.1 GCA_017418945.1 Bacilli bacterium | reverse complement strand
GATGACATAAAAATATTAAAAGAAAAAATATCCCATTTAGAAATATGTTTTCCTTTAACTCAGATTGGAAATAATTGGGTTTGTGAATTTGTGGATAGTGAAGGAAATCATATAGAGTTAACAGCACCAATTGTTTGATCGGAAGATTAAGATATTAGGAGAGATTATATGAGTAAATATGAACCATTATGGAAATATATTAAAGAAAATAATAAAGATGAGTATAAATTATCGTTTGAAGAAGTTAAGAAAATAGTAGGATTTGAATTTGATCATGCATTTTTAACTTATAAAAAAGAATTACTCAATTATGGATATGAATTTAAAAAATTATCCTTAAAAGAAAAATGGATATGGATAGTAAAAAAACAATCGCAAGATTAAGATATTACGAGCTAAGAAGCACAAATTTCCACATTTTATATTAGGTGCTTTTCTTTTGTCAAAATGTATGCTATTTTTTATTTAGCAATTGAGTTTATCGATTGCCTTATATAACGTGATATTTTGAGTATATATGACAAAATGTCGCTCCATTTAAAAATGTAAATAGTCGAAAGACTATTTTTTTGATTTATTATTAAATAAAAAAATCAACTTTTTGAATTGATTTTTTTTATACAATTAATCTAAAATAATAGAGTTACAAACCTCTTGTTTTAACTAGATGCTTTTTTAATTTCCATCTTTCTTTGGCATCTTGTTCATTATGAAATATATCAGAATTTGAATATTCTAAAACACTCATAACAAAATCTAAATCTTGAGTATCTAAATTATTAATAATATCTTTATCGATAAAAGCCATACAATAGTTTTGATTGTTGGATTCAAAATTGTAAAGAAATCTAGAGACAAATTTTTTTGATATAAAACTTTTATCATAATCAAGCAAAGGATTAATTCTATGGATTTGTTGTGCTGTTTCTCTTTCATAAGGTAAATGTATAAACCTTATATAATTTTGATAAATTAGTATTAAATTATAATCTCTATTTGCAATCATTGTCATACAATTATCTACATATGTTAATAATTCTTCAGGATCATAAGTACGTAATATATCATTATTAAATTGCATTTCAACAAAATTATCACTATTATGTAATTCATCTTTTTCTGCGAATACAGCAAACATACCATTTTTTTTAACTATGGAATCTCCAAACTTTTTATTCCAAAATCTACTACCTGTTATATTCAATTCATCACTACTATATAATCCTAAATTCTCTTTTTGAAATGATAAATCCTGTCTCTTTATATCTTCTGTAGACTTTCCAAACATATCATAATAACAAATTCTTGCACAATCAACAGGTAAAAAGTTATACCTTCCATCACCAAATTCTGGTGGTTTTTTATTTCTATAATCATATGCCATTTTTATTCCTCCTTTATAATAACTAATAATTAAAATGTGCATAATATTTATCTATAATTTTATAAATCTAAAATTAATAATATTCGATTAAAAAACCAGTACTTTAAAAGTAGTACTGGTTCTATAAATCATTATTAATTTAGACACATCAAATAGACCCATTACTACGTAATCGATTTAATAATAAGTCTAGTAATAAATTTTTATTATTTATTTGTGCCATAACTTTCCTCACTTAATTAAAACATTATATTAATAAACATATAAAAAGTCAACAATGCTATAAAAAGTAAAGTGAATATTAAAATATAATCAATAATTTCACATATAAGATTTATTAATATATTCAAAATAAAAAATGCTATAATTAACATAGGTGATGTCAATTGAATATTTATAAAAGTTTAAATGAAATAACTGAATATATTGATAATAATTTAGAAGAAAAAATTAACTATGATGATCTTGCTAGAATGCTAGGAGTAAATACATATACATTACAAAGACTATTTACTATGATAGCAGGCCTTTCTTTATCAGAATATATTAGAAAAAGAAGACTATCTTGTGCAGGATATGATTTATATGAAGATAATTCAAAAGTAATTGATGTCGCAATAAAATATCAATATGATAATCCAACTTCATTTTCTAGAGCTTTTGAAAAATTTCATGGAATTAAACCTAGTTCAGTTACTAAAGAAACTAAATTAAAAAACTTTCCAAGAATAGTTTTTAATGAAGAAATAAAGCAAACTACAGAACTAGACTATGAAATAATTGAACTTGATGAAATGAATTTATATGGAGTAAGTATAGAAACAAATAATGAAGACATAGGAAAAGATGCTCCAAAATTCTTTGAAGAAACAGAAAACAAATACCAAGATAAATATGGAGATATAGTATATGGAATGATTACTTATGATATAGAAAGAGAAGAAAGTCAAAAGTATTATTGCTTATATGATAAAGAAATAGAAGAATTTGAACATATTATAATACCTAAAAGTAAATGGTTAAGATTTAGAATAAATTCTAGTGATGCTAAAGATATCCAGGATTTATCTCATAAGTTTTATGAAGAGTTTCTTCCTTCAGTAAAATATAATTTAAAAGAATTACCTGAATTAGAATATTATCATGATGATATAACTGACTTCTTAGTCGCAATATATTAAACTGACAAAACTGATTATAAAAAAGTCAGTTTTTTATTTTTAGTCTTTGATATACTTTATTGCGAGGTGACGGGTTATGGGGTTAACGTCAGAAATATATCTAACTAAAAAGTATGTATCAAAAGATGAATGGCTAGAATTAATAAATACAATTTCAAATTATAATGGAATACT